>JAJDCV010000157.1 GCA_029260675.1 Phycisphaeraceae bacterium | reverse complement strand
CCAGCCGCCACCTTCCAGCCGGAGTTGCAGGCCGACGCCGGCGAGGATGTGCAAACAACTCAGCCTGACCAAGCGGATCGACCCGGCGAGGAATGATCGGGTCCATCGGATCGGTTGCAATTTACGCCTCGGCCCTGAGTGAGCCCCCTGCCCGATCCCTGAAAACCGCCGATAATGCATATTATGTATAATTCATCATCCTGGGCCTGTGATCTAAGCTCGGCCCCGGGCTGGGGTTGTGACGGGTGTGCTGCCTTATAGCGTGCTTTCGGCTTCAACTATACTGCTTTCGTGACTACGGATGAATCTAAAATCCAAAAGCCCTCTACGGATACGACAGGGAACCCCCCGACTTCCCAGGATTCCGGGGCCATTGAGATCGACGTGGAATGCCCCGACTGCGAGTACAACCTGCGGGGTCTGCCCGGGCCGATCGTGAGTTGCCCGGAGTGCGGCCTGGAAAGCGATGTCCCGGTGCTTGCGGCCCGCCAGTGGGACAAGCCCTGGTACCGGGCACCGGGGTTCAACGCCTTGGGCATTCCGGCGGGCTGGATGTTTGTGGGCTGGATCGTCGCCAGCATCATCCTGGCCAACGTGGGCCTGTATTCACCTTTGGGCCTGACTGTTATTTTGATTGGCATCCTCGGCTGGTGCGTGTTGATGGCTTTCGCCTATCGAGCCATCGGCGGATTCTTGGGCTTGGGCCTTGCGCTATTGATCCACGTGGTACTGATCGGCTACCTGACGAGCCTGATAGGCGGGTTCGTGCTTGTCACCGTGGGCATCCTGAATGCGATGGAAGGTCAAACCAACACCGCCTCAACCCTTTGGGGGTCTCTCTGGTTCGCGATCCTGTGTGGCGTGTTCTGGGGCTGCCGTCGTGCCGAGCGTGCTATCGCCGGGGTCTGCATCCGGCACTACCTGCGCCGCAAGCCCACGCAATAACCACCGGCAGGCGCGAACCTGCCGGTGGCTGATATCCCTACCCACATTTCACGGATTTGAATCAGGCCGACTTGCGGTGCTGGGTCGGTCGGTTCAGGACGTCGTCACGGGTCGAGCCCGCGATGGCCATGACCTCTCGCCGATCAGATCAGCCGGGACGTTCAGCTCTTCGAGGGTCGCCTGCAGATGTCCGGCGACGGCGTCGAAGTGGCTGTCGTTCAGGCCCTGCTCCACCAGGTGTTTGTGGGCTTGACGCATGTCCTTGCCGTCATACTTCACCGGCCCGCCGAAGGCGAACGCCAGGAAGATCTTCTGCTTGCCGCGCTGCTTGTTCATATCCACGCCGGCGAAGAATTTACTGATCGTATCGTCAGCCATGACCTTGCCGTAAAAGATATCCACCGCCGCCTCGATCGCGGCCTGACCACCGATCCGTTCGAAAAGACTCTCGCTCATTGTTTGCACCTTTCATCTCTCGGGACCCTTCCGCCTCGTCGGGCAGATTCGGTGAAGAAATCACGACCGACCGGAAGGAGCGGAATAACGCTTAGGGTCCGATAGGATGGAAGGTGTACTGAGGCGTTGAAACTACCCCCCCGTGATCTGATTCACCCGGTCGAACGTCGCGCGGGTGATGGTCATCATCACTTCGGCGGGCCAGTCGAGGTTCGGGTCGTTCAGGTACATATCGGGGACGACGGCCAAGGTAAAATCGCGGACCTCCTGCTCGGTCTGGGTGCGGCGTTGCTCGATGGCTTGCGGGTCGTCGCCCGGGATCGGATCGACCAGATCGTACGCAAGCAGCAGGGTCGTGACCTGCCAGTCGAAGTAGCCTTGTAACGGGTTGTCATCCTGGTCGTCGTATTCTTCATGTTCGTCTGTCATGTTTGTTTCACCTTCGCGATAAGTCGCGGCGCTTTATGAGGGTGAGACTGTTTATCCTTCGAAAGCATCGATCGCCTGGTCGATGGTGAAGGCGTTCTCGTAAAGGGCTTTGCCGACGATCGCGCCCTGGATGGGCAGTTTACGCAGGGCCCGGAGGTCATCGAGCGTACCGACACCGCCGGAGGCGACGATGGGGACGTCGGTGGCCTCGGCGATCTCGCGGGTGGCCTCAACATTCGGGCCTTGCAGCGTGCCGTCGGTGGCGATGTCGGTGTAGACGATGGCGGCCAGCGGCCAGTCGGTGACGGCCTTGGCGACCTCAAGCGCGGTCTGTTCGCCGGTCTGTTCCCAGCCATCGGTGGTGACCTGCCCTTGCTTGGCGTCCAGGCCCAGGACCAGTCGGCCCCGGTAGGTCGGGTTGCCCATGAGCGCCTCGAACCACGACCAGTTCTTCAATGCGGCGGTCCCGACGACGACGCGGTGGACGCCTGCGTTCAGGAGCGTGTCGATCACCGATTCCGTGCGGACCCCCCCACCGACCTCGACGTTCAGGCCGGACTCTGTACACATCTTCTCGATCAGACCGGCGTGGGTCAGTTTGCCGGTCCGTGCGCCGTCGAGATCAACGACGTGCAACCAGGTCGCCCCGGCGTCTCTGAATTGTTTGGCCTGATCGACGGGGTCGGCCCGGTAGGTGGTCTGGCGGTCGTAATCGCCCTGTGTGAGGCGGACGACCTGGCCGTTGCGTAGATCGATGGCGGGGAAGAGGTGCATGAGGAGGTGGGGTCTAGGGTCTAGGGTTCAGGGTCTGGGGTATCGGAAAAGAATGCGGGCTAAAGGCTAACGGCTAACCGCATCTCCCCCCTGCCATGGCCGGCAGATCGGGTCGTCGGGGTGTTCGTGGTGCTTGCGTGCGAGTTGAGTGTAGTGCGGCGCGAGCCAGTTCATCAGCTCTTTTTCTTTGTCGTTGACCGGGCGGACGACCTTGCCGGGGATGCCCATGACGACCATGCCGTCGGGGACGACCATGCCCTCGGTGACCAGCGCGCGTGCGGCGATCAGGCAGCCTTTGCCGACGACGGATCCGCCCAGCAGGACCGCGCCCATGCCAATCAATGAGCCGTCGCCGACGCTCTTGCCGTGGACGATCGCGCCGTGCCCGATGCTGACGTGCTCGCCGATGGTGTTGGGGGTTCCGCCATCGCAGTGGACGACGACGTTTTCCTGGCAGTTGGTGCCTTGGCCGAGGGTGATGGCATCGACATCACCGCGGACGACCGCGCCGTACCAGAGGTTCACCCCTTGGCCGAGGGTGACCTGCCCCATGACTCGGGCGGTATCTGCCAGGTAGACGCCTTGTACTTCTCGGATACTCATTGGGCGGTATCGTAGCGGATCATTGGATAACCCGGGGGGGGCGATCGGTGGTCGGATGTACTGTGATACGTCTGGTTGCTCAAAATGGACTGGCCTGTATTATATTGCCGCCACGAGGTTTCAGCATGAGCCCGAACACCTTCCACAAATTCGCGGTCGTTTGGCTGGCGCTGTGGTTTGGTGTGATCGTCCCGGGCCACAAGCGGGGTCTGGTGCTGCTGCCGGGGGGATCCGGGGGGACCGGGGGCGGTCCGTCTGCTGTTACGCAATCCCAGCCGGGCAAGCCCTGCCCGTTGGCGAAGATGATGAGCGCTTCTGGGAAGTGCTGCCCGTCATCTCGCACCCCCGCCTCACCATCGCCCGGCGGCCCGGTGACGCACTGTGCGGTCTGCTACCTCACCGGCGTCCTGGATGTGCCCGCCGCGCCCGACCTGGCGCCCAAGCCGCTTGAGCTGTTGCAGACCCTCCCTTGGCCTAAGCCAATCGCCGTCGCTTCTGCCCCGACCACGCAGTTCTATCTCGGCCGAGCCCCGCCGACCGCCTGACATCATCACACAAATCTGTTCTTTCGTTGTCCACCCGCTGCCTGTCAGGGGTGCGATGTGTATGTCATGCGTTCGGTGCATACAGCACCGATCAATCACAATTGATTAATATCGATGGGAGATATGTTATGAATCGTATGTTATCCCGCCGTGCGGCGGTTGCGGGTGCTGTTTGCGCAACGATGTGTGTGTGTACTCAGGCCCAGGCCTCGGTGATCCCGCCGGACCCGGGGATGACCGGGGGTGTGATGGGGCAGATGGGGATGTACCACGGGATGATCTCGATCAACCCGGCTAATGAGGTGGTCGTCCACACCGGCCCGGGGATGGCGCCGGCGGGGAACACGCCCGTGTTGCCGTTAAAGTTCACGCCCGACACGCACCCGGATTACACCGATGAGTCAGGGGTCGGTGGGCCTGATTGGACGGTCCTCAATGGCAAGCACTACAACGCGCAACTGGGCTGGCTCGCCGAAGACGCCGGGACGTGGACCGTACCCAGCGGGTCGGCGATCTGGATCCAGCCGATCTCGGTCACCGGGCCGGGCACGCTCGAGGTTTTCGAGGGCGGCCAAGGTGCTGCTTCCCCCCTGCTGCCGATGAGCGCTCACACGCTCGCCCCGATCTTCGTTGGCGGGCAGGCTTGGAAGTGGTTTGATCCGGACGTCGTTGCCAGCAACCCCGCCCCACCATTCCCCGCCAGCGGCTCGGGCATCATGGTCCACAACTGGTATGTCACCGACACCCCCGGGCTGTATGAAATCCAGTACCGGGTCTATGTCGGCGACGCGACGACCGGCGCGTTGGACCCGACGTACACGCCGGCGGAAGCGACGTTGTCCTGGGTCCCCGAGCCGGCGTCGTTGATGATTGTTTCCCTTAGCGCACTGGTGCTGGCCCACCGGAGGGGACGGGCCCGCTAACCAAGCAGGAGTAGACCGATGTTTCATCTATGCACACAGACGAGCATGGGCCGACCGATCGTCCTGAGCCTGTGCGCCTTGCTGCTATCAAGCGGCGGGGCGCACGGGCAGACGCTCGGTGGCTTCATGAGCCACGTCAATATCGGGGTCAGCGGTGGTCAGGTGCTTGTCTTCAAGGACGACCCGGCGTTGATACCGGACATGATCGGGCCGGATGCTTTCGAGGCCCCCTTCTCCGTGCTCAACGACAAGGGGTACAACGCGCAGTTCGGCTGGACCGCCCTGTTCCCGTTCGACTTGCAAGGCGACCTGATCTGGATCGAACTGCTCGACCAGACCCCGGGGTTGCAGAGTTTCCAGGGCGGGTTCGCGTCCGACTCCGGCGGCACGGGTGTCCCCGATCCCGGCGATCAGCCGATGGCCCCGATCTTCGGGACGTTTGGTTCACCTTCGATCTGGAACTGGTCCGGGTCGATGACGCACAACTGGTACGCCGCGACCGAACCCGGGGACTACTTTGCGGACTACCGGGTCTATGTCGGCGACGCCTTGGGCGTGTTGAATAACGCCTACACGCCGGCACTGGTGACATTCGAGTTTACCAACACACACCAACAACTCATCGGCGACCTGAACACCGACGGGTTCGTCGGCATCGGCGACCTGAACATCGCACTTGGCAACTGGAACCAGACCACGCAACAGGGAGACCCGCTGACGGGCGACCCAAGCGGTGACGGGTTTGTGGGGATCGAAGACCTCAACACCGTGCTTGGCAAATGGAACGCCGGGACGCCCCCGCCATCGGTAGCTCCACCGGCCGATCAGGCCGTCGTGCCCGAGCCGGCCACCGGGCTGCTGTGGATCGGCTTTCTGACAATGGGGCGGAGGGGAAGACATGCGGTCTGAAGTGCAAAGAAACACCGGCTTTACCCTGATCGAGCTGATCGTGGTCATCGCGATCATCGCCCTGCTCGTCGGCATCCTGATGCCGGCACTAGGTAAATCCAGGGCGGTCGCACGTCGGATGCTGTGCATGACGAAGATGGTCAATGTGGGCTATGCGATGTTGTTGTACACCACGGACAACGACGAATATTTCCCGCCCAGCGTCCACTCGTTCAGCATCGCCGACCCGGTTGCGGCGTGGGACGTGCAGCTGGCATCGTACCTGGGGTACACACAATTCGCGGCTGATCCTCTGAGCGTCAACATCTTCACCAGCCCGCAACTGGTTCAACTCCGGTCAACACTCTACCGTTGCCCGGAGGACGAGCGTGACCAACCCGAACCCGCGTTCGCCCCGCCGGACTCCTACTTGAGCTACGGCAAGAGCGTCTACTTCGAGCTGCGCCCCGATGCGCCCGACCCGCAGGAGGCCGTGGTCCTGGATGGGCATGTCTGGAAAAGAACGGTCGATCTCCCCCGGCCAACCGCGACGGTGGTGTTTGGAGAAATATCCGGCGGGGCGTTCGGTGTCGACCACGTCATGGCCCACTTCTGGAAAATCGGCCGGACCGAACCCGGCGATGGGCTGGACCTTGTCCGCCACGGGTCGGCTTCCAACTACACCTACGCCGACGGCCACGCAGACAACGCGGGCTTTGCTGAAACGTTTGACAGCGAAATAGATATTGATCGGTGGAACCCCGCTACCGCGCGGTGAGTCAGGCCGAGCGCCCGGCTTGCGTGGAACTGGACGCCGCGACCGAAGCGGGCTCCGCTTCCCCACGCTTCCAGGTATTGTGGGCACGTAGCGGCTCGACCGCCTCCGGGTGGTCCAGCCGGTAGTGGCAGCCTCGGCTTTCCTTTCGCCAACTCGCGGCGCGGGTGATCAGGGAACCCACGGTCAGGAGGTTCTGGACCTCCCAGCCGGTGCGGTCGTCGAAGATCTTGTCGAGGGTGTAGCGTGCCCAGAAGTCGAACATCTCGCCGACCTCGTTGAGCCGTTCGCCCTGCCGTTCGATCCCGACGTGACGCCACATCACGCTGCGCAGGCTCGAACGGACGTCGGCGAGGTCCAACTCCGAACGGTCCGATGGCCGGATATCAGAGATCACCTTGACCGGCGAGTGCGCGTTGTCGCTATGGATCAGTTCAGCACAGGCCCGCCCGGCAAGCTCACCGAAGACCAGCCCTTCCAGCAGGCTGTTGCTGGCGAGACGGTTCGCGCCGTGCAACCCGGTGCAGGCGGCCTCCCCCGCGGCGTAGAGGCCATGGATGTTCGTCCGGCCGTGATCGTCGGTGCGGACGCCGCCGACCATGTAGTGGGCCGAGGGGTGGATCGGGATGGCCTGCGTCGCCGGGTCGATGTCGAATTGTTTGAGCAACTCATATATCCCCGGGAATCGCTTGGCGAAGCGGTCGGCCCCGAGGTGCCGCACGTCCAGGTAGACATTGGTGTGATTGGTCGCCGCCATCTGTTCGAGGATCGAGCGGGAGACGATGTCGCGAGGAGCGAGTTCGCCGCGCTCGTCGTAGTCGGGCATGAAACGGTGGTCGTTGCGGTCAATCAGATGCGCCCCCTCGCCGCGCACCGCTTCGGAGATCAACGACCGGCTCGCACCGGCGACGTACAGCGTGGTCGGGTGGAACTGCATGAACTCAAGGTCAGTAAGCTCCGCGCCGGCCCGGTACGCCATCGCCAGCCCGTCGCCGGTCGAGACGCTGGGGTTGGTCGATTCGCGGTACACCTGCCCGCACCCGCCGGTCGTCAGGATCGTCGCACGCGCCCAGATAACCTGCAGGCCGTACTTCGGATGGTGCGTGATCGCGCCCAGGCACTGCGGCGGTGAGCCGTCGAGGGTAATCAGGTCCAGCACGAAGCAGTGGTCAAACAACCGCACACGATCGAGGCTGCGGACGTGGCGGTCGAGGGTAGCGGACAACTCACGCCCGGTCGCGTCGCCGTCGGCGTGGACGATCCTTTGGCAGCTGTGCCCCCCTTCCCTGCCCAACGCCAGCTTCCCGTCCACCCGGTCAAGACGCATGCCCCATTCAATCAGCTCGTCAATCCGCGCACGTGCTGCTTGAGCCACTTGCCGGACCACCGGCTCATCGCACAGCCCCGCGCCGGCAACCATCGTGTCCTGCACGTGCTGATCGACACTGTCCTGCTCATCCACCACGACACTGACGCCGCCCTGCGCCCAATACGTGTTGGAGTCCTTGATCCCCCCCTTCGCCGCGACGATCACATCGCCGTGTTGTTGGGCTGCGATCGCCGCACGCAGACCGGCCACCCCCCCACCGATCACCAGCGTGTCGGTAAAAATCTGCGGCAGCAGCGTTGCACGGAACGGGATCAGATATCGGCGGTCATCGGGCATGGGGGGTTGAGTCTGGGGTTCAGGGTCTGGGGTCTAGGACTCAGATATCGGCACGGTGTCAATATCGTAATCGCGCATTACGAAGCGCCGCGACTTGTCGCGGGCTGGCGCGCGGGAGCTCGGTTAAGGCAACTGCCCCTCGTCTTTGAATGACGCTGACGGCAGCGGGACGTTGTACTCGGTCAGCAGCTTACGGATCTCGCCGGGGGGTTCGTAGGTGAGTTGGCCCACGACCTTGTACGACGTGCCCACGGCGTCTGCACCGTTGAGTGCGAACGCCGCCGGCAGCGTGATCGTCTGCGTGCCATTGGCCGGGAGCGTGGCTTTGGGAAGCTCGGTGAAGGCGAACTCGCCACCCCCGGCCAGACTCACCGAGTACCGTGTCCGGACAACCGGCAGCGGGGTGTCGTTGGGGTTCTCCGCGACCACCGTTACCAGCACACGCACCCCCTGATCGGTCTGCTGGTCGATCCTCACCGAGTCCACCCGGGCGGTGACCTGGTGCAGCTTGGAACTGCACCCGCCGAGCACAGCCGTGAGGCACACCATCGCTAATAACATCCGGCCCATTCGTCGCTCCCGATACGCACCATCGCGCAGCACACAGGATAAACCATCGCACCTTCCCGGGCGAGCCGGCGCGGCCTGCTTACTCAAACGGACCGATCAGGAGGGGATAGCCACAAAAAGGCACATAAGGCACAATACTATGCTGTCGTATCGAAGCTGATTGAGTTATCGCTGGTAGTTCTTGAGCGTTAGATGGAGGATCTTTTGTGAATTTTGTGCCTTTTCGTGGCCGAATCCCCTGCTCCATCTGTCAATCAGAGTTTCTCAGCAATTCATCCCCGGCCCCGGCCCGCCTGACGCTCCGGATGCCGCCGTCAGGGCTTCCCCGCTATCCAGTTGCGGCTCGAGCACGCCCTTGACCTTCGGCCAAAGCAGGATCGCCTCCACCACCATCCACGCCTCCAACGCCAGCGTCGCCACCGCGATCACGATCAGGGCCCAGTTCGGGTTGTCCGCATACATCCAGGCCGGGTGGTCTTCGCTGCCGACGAAGAGCTGCCAGCTCATCGCCCAGGCCGGCATGATGAGCATGAATACCATCGGCAGGGCCAGGAACCACACCGGCTTGCCCCGCCGCCACAGGTAAAACCCGATCACCAGGAACGCCAGCCCGCCGAGCAGTTGATTCGTCGCCCCGAACATCGGCCAGAGGATCATCCCCCCCTTCCCAGCCCCCGCCCACGTCCACGCCCCCCCCGCCGGCGGCATCGCCGCCATCACCGCCGCGATCAAGATCGCAAACAACGTCGCCCCGTGTTTGTTACGTAGCCAGGTCAGTGGATTCGCCCACGACAACGCTTGCGGTTTAGCGGCTCCCGTGGCACCGCCCGCGGGGCGTCGCCCCGCGGCTATGACAGAATCCCAATCAATCTCCCACCCACACTC
>JAJDCV010000156.1 GCA_029260675.1 Phycisphaeraceae bacterium | reverse complement strand
TAAGCCGGGCGGCGGCGCGGGCGATATAGGGTGCCTCCGGCGCGGCCGGGTGGACCACCTCGATCTGCTGATCCATGCACTCTTCCATCGCGGACTCGATGTCCTGGACGAGCTGCATCTTGCGGTTGAATTGTTCGGTCTGGCTCATCGCCTGGAGCTTGACGTAGGCGCCGCGTTGCAGGCCGAGGCTGACGCGCTCGGCGTGCCAGCGGTTGGCGACCTCGTTGCAGAAAGCGATCGACGCGGCCTTGAATCGCTGGTGCTCGTTGATCGCGGCGCTGACACTCATCGCGGCGGCGAAGACGTCCAGATCGCCCTGGCGGCGCTGCAGCGACAGCCGCATCTCGTAGAGGCTTAACAGCGTGACGGTCAGTTCGAGCCGTTCACGGCATTGATCCAGGACCGAGCTGTCGCTGTGGGAAAGCACGAACGCGCTGATGCCCCGGACCTGCCCGCCGCCGCGCAGGGGGAGGATGACCAGGTGCTGGCGTGCGTTCTGCCCGTAGAGTTCTTCGGTCGAGTGCACGGGGAGGACGGCGGTCTGCGCCGACTCGATCACCGACGCCATCGCCTCGGCGGCCTGCGCCAGCCAGACCGGCGCGGTCGCGCCCTGCGCCGGCTGGGGGTGGACGGCCAAAACCTCCGGACGCCCGCCTTCACCGCCGCGCAGCACGGCCCCGGCCTCCGCCAGACCGAGCTGACACTGCGCGGACAGGAGCTTGCGCAGGAACTCCTCGGGCGGGCCCTGGAACGCCACCAACTCGTCGACAATCGCGGCCGGGTTGATCTGGCCGGCATCTATGTGTGCGTGTTGGGTCATACGATCATCGTCTCAGGCCTGGGAGTGCTGGGCATGCAACGCGCAGGTTTCCCCCGCTGCCATCCCCGGCCAAGCCGGGGCTAAGGAAATTATTTTTCATCCTTAACGCGTTCGGCGACGTTGAGCTTCAGCTCGCCGAACTTTTCTTCGTAGCCCCGGACGATCTGCCCCAGTGACAACGCCAGACGCTTGGCGGTGAAGTAGTTCAGGATCAGTCGGTTGTTCACCTGAAATAGTATGTCACCCGCGACGTCGCCGGCTGCGGCCTGGGGATTCGGGACGACCATGTTCAGCCCCAGGTCGACGATCACCTCTTCGCTGGTGGCGTTGGTCTTAAAGGCATTGGCGTAGGTCGTGCCCATGCCGGTGTGGTCGACCTTCAGCCGGACCTGTTTGCCTGTCTGCTGCTGGGCCTGGTTTTCGATCGAATCGCCTTGCACGGGCACCTGTCTGGGTTGATCAGCCACGGCGTTTACTCCTGGGTTCCTAGAGTCAATATCAGTTATCGATCCCGGTTGGCATAACGGGCGCGGGTTATCGGGTGCATCCTCAACGCGAGGCCCGACCGAAAGCATGTACAGGCACCCGGCGCCCCAGGCGGTCAGTGTATCATCTGGTATCGGCCTACGGATAGCCCGGCTGTGGCCCGGTTATTCTTCGGCAGGCTGGTCGGACCAGCCCTGGTCCAGCGCCACCACGTCTTTGGATTGCCCGTACACGATCAGGACGTCCCCGGCATGGATCGCAGTCGCCCCACGGGGCGCGCCGGTGAAGCCGCCGACATGGTGCTGGATCCCAAGAACCATGATCCCGACTTCCGTGAGCCTGGCCTGCGAGAGCGTCTGGTCGACCACCGGGTCGCCGTGCTTGACCATCACCTCGGCCACGCCGCAATCCCCGGCGAGGTGCAACAACTCCGCGTAATCCCGTGCGTCCAGCGTGGTCCATCGGCAAAGCGCCTTGGCGATCAGCCGGGACAGCCGACGGTCCAGCCACTTGCTGGCGCCCAACATCCACAGCATACCGACGCCCACGATGATGATGCCCACGCTTGTAAAAGAGCCGCCAGCGAGCTTAGGCCCGTTTGCGAATGTCAGGATCAACGTGGTCGCGACCGACGCCAGCCCGACGTTCCCCGCCATCATCAACAGCATCACGATCCGCCGACGGACCGGGTGATTGACGACCGCCTCCGATTCCGACGTCGTGAACCCCGCGCCGGTGAACGCAGACCTCGCCTGGAATCGGGCGGATTCCTTGGACAATCCCGTCAGTGTCAGCGCAACGGTCGCTACTCGGTTCACAATCAGTGAAAGCACCACGACCAGCAAAAGTGAAAGGATCGGCAGCATAGGTTTCACCCTCGACAGCCGCGATCCTGACGTGCATGGGCCCGGCCGTCAAACCCTGGTGCCATTGGGCCAACCAAGTCCTGAACGACGACAGCGGATGGCCGCCCGCGGCGACAGGTTTATCCGTCTGACGCCCCGCCGCTATATCGCTCGTGGTCACCGGGCGTGTTGATCTGTGCGATGCCGGTTAAACCCTCTGGCAGCGGGACGGCCACGTGATCGGCACGCTCGATCAGACGCCACATCGCGCCTTGCCCTGAGTTGATCTGATCTCGAACCGCTGCGTGGATCGAGCTGTGATACAACGCAAAAAGCGGCTCGAACCGCTCGCCCTTGAAAACCACAGCCTGAACATCCGGTCGGATGTGTGACATCAGCCTCTGTGCAAGCCCCACGTCCGGCTGCGCCAGGTCACAAGCGGCCAACAACAGCCAACCTTTGCCGTGCCGTGCTACCCGGTCGGCTAGCGCGGTGTCCAGCCCACCCAGAGGTCCCAGCCCGGGGTTCAGATCGCCGATCGTTGTCAGCCCGATGTCTTGATAAGCCCCGGCCGTCGCCGCAACCACTTTGATCGACTTCGCACCCGGTTCCAGGGCCTCGGCGGTCCGGCTGATCAAGGGGGCGCCATCGATTAACACACGCGCTTTATCGCTTCCGAAGCGCTTGCTCTGACCGCCCGCGAGGATATAGACGGGGAGTTTATCCATAAACATCATTCAAACGTCGTCATACTTTGGTCATTGCATTACCACAAAGAACGCGGCGTGTTGTGTTACGCCACACGCTCCCATCGAACCTGAGATAACAAACCCTCTACGGTTACCTGGCATCCAGCCAACGCTTGTACTGCTCCCAGTCTTGATCAATAACCTTCTTTTGTATCTCATCAGGTCGTTTGAACAGGCTGAAACCCTCAGTCATACACGCCGAGTATTCCGCTGATGCTAGGATGTCCCGGTAGTCTTCTTTCGCCTGCCGGACCAGATCGGCAATCATTTCCTGATTACCCTCCGCCAGCTTCAGCACCGAGAGCTTGACTCTTGGGTCATTGATCCGGCCAAGCATTTGCGACACGGCTTCGTGCTGCGCCGGCGGGTAATCACGGTGGATCACCCGTACCACATCCGCGTCAGAAACGTCGGGGATCGGTTGGTCGGCCAAGTCTTCCGGCTCCTGAAAGGCTACACGCGGTTACTTCGAGTTCTGCCCCACCTTCACCGCGATAAACACCACCAGCCCCATCAGGGCTAGTACCCCGCCGCCGATTACGGTCAGCACCAACAATTCACCCCAGCCGACTCTAAATACGTACGCCAATGTGACCATGATGAAACTCCCTGATCCCGTGGAGATCACCTTCGCATTCTACGATCTTTCCATAACGGACCGGTCAACGGCTGGCCCCGCCCAATTCTGGCCCCCAGCCCATGACCCCAACCCCCTAAATCCCAACCCCCAGCCCTCATCTCCCGCCCCGGCACGGTGATTGCTAATTGATATTAAGAATCAATACTCGTAATATACCGATACCGCCTAGACCGGACTATAAGAAAGCCTCATCATGTTCTGGCCCAGTTTCCTGATAAGCCCGCTGAAAGCCCTCGCCGCAGGGTCTGCTCCGGCCCCGTGCGAGGTCGCTGAGGGGGCCTGCCTGATCCCTCTGGATAAGCTGCAACTGGGCCAGTGCGGGTTGATTCAGCGTCTGGACCTGATTGATTCAGACGATAAACGATTGCGTACCATGGGGATATGCCCCGGCCGGCGGATCTGGATGGTTCGTCGGGGTGACCCGATGGTGCTGAAGGTCATGGGGACACGGATCGGATTGGCAGCAGAATTGGCCCAACAGGTGACCGTCGAGGTCTGTGCCCCGCTGTACGAGGGGTTTGATGACGCTCCGGCAACCCGTGTGGAGCGGGAACCAGGGGAACCGGGTGGGGCAGGGGAGCCTGAGAGGCCGGAGGCATGACCCGAATCGCGCTGGATGTGCTGGACTCACCCAAGCCGTCGGTCTCTCAAGACCTGACGGTGGCGCTGGTCGGCAATCCCAATTGTGGGAAAACCACCCTCTTCAACATCCTCACCGGGCTGCGAGCCCATACCGCCAATATCGCCGGGACCACCATCGAGCAACGGGTCGGCAAGGCGCGGGTGGATGGCCACGACCTGCAACTGCTCGACCTGCCGGGGATGTACAGCCTGTCCGACGTCTCGCCGGAACAGAAGATTGCACGGCAGGCGTTGATGGGCGAGGTGCCGGGTCAGCGCGGGCCCCAGGCGGTGCTGCTGCTGCTGGACGCAACCAACATCCAGCGAAACCTGTTGCTGGCGGGCCAGGTCCTGGAGTTTGGATTGCCGACCGTGGTAGCGCTGAACATGTGCGACCTGGCTCGGCGAAGCGGGATCAAGATCAATACCCAGGCGCTCGCAGATGAGCTGGGCTGCCCGGTGGTGGCGATCAGCGCACGGACCGGCGAGGGTATCCCCGAGCTTTGCAACGCACTGACATTGCGTCTGTCGTCTGACGAACCCAACGCGCTGCCCGAGTCGCTGTCGGCGTGTGCGACATGCGGGGGGTGCCCGTTTAGAGCGCGCTTCGATTGGGCGGAACAGGTTGACAAGCGCTGCGCCCGCCGGCCCGTGGGTGACCACGACCCCAGGACCGCGGCCGCCGACCGCGTGCTCACCCATCCGGTGCTGGGGATCGCGTCGTTCATGGTGATCACGTTCGTGTTGTTCGCGACGATCTTCTGGCTGGCGGATTATCCATCCGGCGCGATCGAGTGGGTGTTCTCGTCGCTCGGCGGGGTCGTAGCCGATGCGCTACCCCCCGGGGATCTGAATAACCTGCTGGTCGATGGCATCATCGGCGGGGTCGGCGGCGTGCTGGTCTTCCTGCCGCAGATCTGCCTGCTGTTTTTCTTCCTGTCGCTGCTGGAAGACACGGGGTACCTTGCGCGTGCGGCGGTGGTCACCGATCGGCTGATGCGGCGTGTGGGCCTGCCGGGTGCGTCATTCGTGCCGCTGCTGTCCGCCCACGCCTGCGCCATCCCCGCGATCATGGCCAGCCGGGTCATCGAGAACCGGCGGGACCGCCTGGTGACGATCCTGGTCTCGCCGCTGTTGTCATGCTCGGCCAGGCTCCCGGTATACACGATGCTCACCGCATTGTTGGTCCCCAGCCAGCCGATCAAGGCGGCGCTGATCTTCGTGGGTGCTTACAGCCTCGGTATAGCCGCTGCTTTGCTGGTTGCTATGGCGCTGAACCGCTCGATCCTCAAGGGCAAGGCCGCCCCGCTGCTGATCGAACTGCCCAGCTACAAGCCGCCGAACCTGCGCAACGCGGCGTTGAGTATGCTCGACCGCGGGCGGGTGTTCCTTGTGAAAGCCGGGACCGTGATTTTGCTGGTGTCGATCGGGCTGTGGGCCAGCGCGACGTATCCCAAGAGCGCTGCGCCCCGGGAGGCGGTCACGATGCAGCAGCAGGCCGAGCAACTGGAAGCCTCCGGGCAAACCGATGATGCCTCGCAACTACGTGTGCAGGCCGAAAGCCTCACCGCGGCGCACGGCCTGTCCAACAGCCTTGCCGGCCAGGTCGGCCACGCGATCGAACCGGCCATCAAACCGTTGGGTTTCGACTGGCGGATCGGCGTGGGGATCGTCAGCTCCTTCGCCGCACGCGAGATGATCGTCTCGACACTTTCGATCATCCACGGCGTAGGCGCGGGGGATGGCGGGGACGAGATGCTGTACGAATCGATGCGTCACGCGGTCGCAGACACCGGCACGCCGATCTATACCCCGGCGACCTGCCTGAGCCTGCTGGTCTTCTTCGTGCTTGCGATGCAGTGCCTGCCGACCAGCATCGTCGCCCGCCGCGAGACCGGCACGTGGAAGTGGCCGGCGCTGCAATTCGTCTACATGACCCTGCTGGCCTATTCCGCAGCCTGGGTGACGTTCCAGGTTGCAAGCCAGGTATTCGAATCCGGCGCGGTGGGGTAAGTCGAATCACAGCCCAAACGCCGGTGATTTGCGCCGCTTTTTCGCTTGGATATCAGGCCGGGGGATTCACTTCACGGCTGATGGTTGCCGGTTCTTGAAACGGTAGAGGGTGACTTCTTCGTTATCTTCCTTGAGCGCGGTGGTCTCGCTGGTTGGTTTGCCCAGGCGTTCTGTCACCGCACGAAGGTAGCGATCGGCCTGCTCCTGCGGGAAGGGGTTGGTCTCCTGGTCGTTGTCGTGGTACATCAGCAACAGCGTGACCGAACCGGGTGCCGGAGCGGGGACGTCTTGCGGTAACGGGGCCCAGAGGATCGGTGGGTCGACATGGCCGAATTGCAGAAGGTCGTAGCGGAACCGCGCGAGGCTGCCGCCCCAGGGGATCATGTTCGGTGCGTGTGGCTGGTCCTTAAGTGAACCAAACACCACCCACCGGTCGCCCTCGCCAGATTGTTCCGCGAGGGTACGGACGGTCTGCAACGAAACGAGGTCGGATTCTTTTTTATATGGTTGGTTGACGTCCCGGAAGATCCCGTAGGCGATGATGCAAAGCATAACCACCGAGGC
>JAJDCV010000155.1 GCA_029260675.1 Phycisphaeraceae bacterium | reverse complement strand
AGACCTCCCCGCACGCCTGCGGGCCTGACCCGCGGCCATCCCAGCACCCCCAGCGCCGGCCCCACCCACCACAAACGGCCGCGATCGGCACTTTTCTTGCTAATCTCGCCTACAGACCCTATTAATTATGAATAGCGGTCGCTATGATTAACACAGGTGCCAACCGATCCAGACGGGGCCGTAGAGTACACTTTTTCAAGGGGAGTCAACATGCTTCAGACCAGGTTTCTTCTAAGTCTTGTCGTGTTGGTGTTTGTTAACGCCGCGTCGATCGCTTCGATCTCGGTCGTCCCGACCCAGCCGGCCGTGCTGCCTGGCTTCACCGCCTACGGCATCTTCTGGGACGGCGGGGGCACACAAGACTGGACCAGCGCGGCGATAAACATCGAACTGACCAGCGGGACGTTTTATCAGCACCCGCTCGGCGGCGATGGCCCACCCAGCACGGGGCTCATATCCATTATCCCCGAGATAGAGTTCGACACCTACTTCGGCGTCATTGATGACGTCTCCATCAATGTCGCCTGCACTGCCGGCGACACAGGTGGCGGATGCTTCGGGATCATAAGCGACACAAACATCAGCGGGTCCTGGTTCAACAGCGCTACCGACAATACCGGCCTGGTCAAGATAGGTAACTTCACCGTGAGCAACGACGCCCTAGGCACATGGTCGCTCCTCTCCGCCGGCGTCCAGATCAGCGGCATCATCATCCCCGAACCCGCGTCGGTAGCATTATTCGGGGTTACTTGCCCGTTGCTGTTGCGTCGGTGTAGGAAACGATTTGAACATCCGGCATAAGCCGGATACCTCGACGGGGTTACACGGATCTCGTCCCGGTTTGATCCGCCTGTAGCCGATCTGCCGATAGTATTCAGTCGCATGGGTGTCGATCGATCTATTCTCCATGGAAGGAGCACGCGATGCATGGACGCATCACCCTACCCATTTTCGCAATCGCACTGATCGTCGCAGGCTGCCAGGACGCCCGCTACGTCACCCACGAGCAGTTCGACGCCTGGGCCGCCGCCCACACCGCGCCGATCCCCGCCGCCGTGATCCCGCCCGACAACACCGCCTCGATCACCCACCTCGAAAATGCCCTCAAGGCGATCAAGCAAGCCCAGCACATCACCGCGCAGAACCTCGCCAACGCCGACACCACCGGGTACAAGGCCGCCCGCGTCGAGTTTGCCGACGGCGGCACCACCGCTCACGAGGTCATCGACTTCACGGTCGGATCACCTATCAAAACGAACGGGGATTTCGACATCATGATTCAAGGCGAGGGCTTCTTTAAGGTCATGCCGCGGGGGGCTCAACACGACGGCATCGCCTACACACGGGCCGGCAACTTCACCCGAAACCGCGACGGCGACCTGGTCCTGGGTAGCTCCAATGGCCCGCGCCTCGAACCCACCATCAACATCCCCGAAGGCGCGACCGGAATCGAGATAACCCAAGACGGAACCCTCAGCGCCTTCCTCCCCGGGTCGGTTGCCCCGACCATGCTCGGGCAGATCGAATTGGCCTACTTCACAAATCCAACACAGCTGATCCGGATACAGGCCCACCTGTTCCGGGAAACCCCCGAATCCGGCCCACCCATCGAGAACTATCCCGGAAATGGTGTCACCGGCACGATCCTCCATAAGTTCCTGGAAAGCTCCAACCTCGATCCCGACATCGAACTGCTCGCCGCCAAACGCTATGCCAAGCGGTACCAACAAGTCCGCGAGGCGATCATGTTGATGGATGGCACACTCGCCCCAAATTAAATTTCCGACCCACAAACTCCCCCACACAAACCCCCTAACCGCACGCAGCGAAGCCGCCGCGGTTTCCTTGCCGTACAATCCCCCCATGGCTAACCGCCGGTTCCATTACGACCGCGCGTTCGAGCACTACCTCCGTGCCAACGCCATCCCCTACGTCGCCGTCGACGAGGCCAAACGCGCCCTGACGCCCGGGCAACTCACCGGCACCAAGGCCAAACTCAAGAGCTTCGACTTCGTGGTCTACTCAGAAAGCGGGTGCAACCTGCTGGTCGACGTCAAGGGACGTAAGCACTCCGGCAAGACCGGCCGGGCTTTTCAGAACTGGGTCACAAACGATGATGTGAAGTGCTTGAAGAAATGGCAAGGCATCTTCGGCGATGACTTCGACCCCGCATTCGCCTTCCTCTTCTGGTGTGACGCCCAACCCCCCGACGCATTGTTCCACGAGGTCTTCGAGTACAACGAGCGCTGGTACGCCGTCCTCGCCGTCCGCCTGTCGGACTACGCCCAACACATGCGGCCACGCAGCGCCAAGTGGGACACCGTCAGCCTCCCCGCCAAGGCCTTCGATCAGATCAGCCTGCCATTGAAGAACTTGTTGTAACGCGTCCCCCCAAGCCCATGGCTTCCGGCCATGGGATCGCAAGATCGCATCGATGCCCCCTCAAGACCAAACATCTACAGACCTCACGCCAACCGCCCCAATCCCCGCCCCAGCACCATCCTAATCCCCAGCCCGAACCCGACCCTCCAGACAAACGCTCATAATAATCTATATTTAACTTAAATATAGTCTCAAGGGCGTGATGCCGTGTGATCGTCGTCCCGAAGAAAGGGCGTCCCATAAATGCCCCGGTCCGTGAACCGTCAAGCTCCTCAAGTCCCGCTTCACACGATTCGAAAGTACCCCTATAATGCCGACCCGAATGAGCGCCGAATTGCCCATTAGCACCGCCGATATAATCATCCACTTACCCGGAACACGGTAGGGCAGGCGATCCCCACACGAATTTTTCACGGAAGCCCTGCCCCACAGCAGGGCTTTTTTCATAGATCCATCAGACCGCAGAGACAGCCATGACCGACGCACAGACCGACAAGAAGACCTACAAGAAGACGCTGAACCTGCCCAAGACCGCCTTCCCCATGAAGGCCAACCTCGTGCAGAACGAGCCCGCCAGCCTCAAACGCTGGGAGAAGCTGGGCCTCTATCAGAAGCTCCGCGCGCAGGACCACCTCAACCCCCGGGGGCGGTACGTCTTCCACGACGGCCCGCCTTACGCCAACGGGTCCATCCACCTGGGCCATTTATTAAACAAAGTTCTCAAGGACTTCGTCGTCCGCACCAAGACCATGGCCGGCTACGACGTCCCCTACGTCCCCGGCTGGGACTGCCACGGCCTGCCCATCGAGCACAAGGTCATGCAGGAACTCGGTGACAAGGCCCGCGACATGGAGTCGATCCAGGTCCGCCGCAAGTGCAAGTCCTATGCAGAAAAGTTCGTCAAGCTCCAGTCCGGCCAGATGAAGCGGCTGCTCACACTCGCGGACTACGCCGACCCGTACCTGACCATGAACCCGCGCTACGAAGGCGCTGTCTTGGAAGTGTTCGCCGACCTGGTCGCGCGCGGTGTCGTCTACCGCGGCCTCAAGCCCGTGCACTGGTCCATCGAAAACCAGACCGCGCTGGCAGAGGCTGAGTTGGAATACTACGACCGGGAAGATACGAGTGTGTTTGTGTTGTTTGAGGCACTGAATCGAGAGAATCTAGTCTCTCACTTTAGGCTCGAGAAACTCCCTGAGTCTGTACCGATCTATTACATGATCTGGACAACAACTCCGTGGACACTACCAGCCAATCTAGCGATAGCTGCTAATGCCAATGCTGCTTACGGCGTTTATAAGTTCAAGCACCTAGGCCGCGAAGTCTGCGCGATACTTGCATCAGAGATCGCTGATCGTGTATTTTCTTCGGTTGGCATAACTGATAAAGAATTGGTTGGCGGTGGTGTAGGTCGTGAATTTGAGATGATGGGAGCGTATCAGCACCCATTTATACATGATGATAATCGACGTCTTGTTGTAACCGCCGACTACGTCACGCTCGAGGACGGCACGGGCCTGGTCCACACCGCGCCGGGACACGGTGTGGACGACTACCAGACCGGCCTGCGCGAGGGGCTGGACGTCTACTGCCCCGTCAAAGATAACGGCACGTTCGATGACACCGCCCCCGACTGGCTCCAAGGCGTCAGTGTCTGGAAAGCCAACGATCTCGTGGTTGAAAAACTTCGCGCGTCAGGCCACCTCTTCCACGCCGAGCAGTTCACACACAGCTACCCCCACGACTGGCGCGGCAAGAGCCCGGTCATCTTCCGCGCAACCGAACAATGGTTCGTGGATGTCAATAAATCTTTTTCCGTCCCCTCATCCCCCGGCTCCCCCGGATCCCCCGGGGGATCGGATGCCGGTGGGTCATTGGGTTCCATGCGCGAACGCGCCCTGGAAGTCACCGCGACCGACGTAAAATTCTTCCCCGACTGGGGCAAGAACCGGATGCGTGGCATGCTCGACTCCCGCCCGGACTGGTGCCTTAGCCGACAGCGTTCATGGGGCCTGCCGATCCCCGCGTTCTACCCACCGGACGGCGTCGAAGGTGAACCCCTGCTGACCCCCGCCAGCGTCCATGCGGTCGCCAAGCTGTTCCGCGAGAAAGGCAGCGACGCCTGGTTCCTCGCCCCCCCGGAAGATCTTCTTGCGCACTACGACGCCACAAGCGATCCCGACGCCCCCGCCTGGCTCAAGGAACTCATGCCTCAAACCTCAAGCCTCAAGCCTTCCCAGGACATCTTCGACGTCTGGTTCGAGTCCGGCTCGTCCTGGAACGCGGTGATGCGCCAGCGCGGGTTGGCCAAGCCCGACGACGCTTCTTCCGTCACCGATCTGTATCTGGAAGGCTCCGACCAGCACCGCGGGTGGTTCCAGCTTTCGCTGCTGCCTTGTTTGGGTTCGCAGGGCAAGCCGCCATTTGCAAACGTCCTGACCCACGGGTTCATGGTCGACAAGGACGGCCGAAAGATGTCCAAGTCCGGCGGCAACGCGCTGGATGTCGATGTGTTATTCAAAGACTTCGGCGCCGATGTCTGCCGTTGGTGGGTCAGCGGGTTAAATACCGACAACGACATCAAGGTCGATGAAGAATACTTCCGCCTCGCCGGCGAGGAGTACCGCAAGGTCCGCAACACGATCAGGTTCCTCTTGAGTAACCTCGACGGCTTCGACTTCAAGCGTGACAAGACCCGTTTTGAAGACGCCGACGCCACCAGTATCGATGCCTGGATGACCCACGAAATCATAAAGGTGTCAGACACCGTTTTGGCTGGATACGATGGATTCCAATTCCGAAAGGCCCACGAGGCGCTGTTCAACTTCTGCAACGGTACGCTCAGCGCCGTCTACCTCACCGCCGTGAAAGATCGGCTGTACTGCGACGCCCCCGACAGCCCGCGCCGGCGCCGCACACAGTCGACGATCTACCGCGCCGCGACCGTGTTGATCCGCCTGCTCGCGCCGCTTCTGCCGCACACCGCCGACGAGGCATGGCGTGCCCTGACCGGCGATCAGGATTCTTGCGTGCACCTCCTTCCGTTCCAGGACGTCAACTGCATGAAACAGATCCCGTTCAGTGAAGACTGGTTCGCTGTCATGCAGGCCCGCGACACCTGGCTGAAGTCGATCGAAGAGGCCCGCCAGGCGCAGGGCATCGACAACCCGCTGGACTGTGGTGTGCGTGTGCCGACGATCAAGGATGTCGACGGTGCCGCTTTCGACTTAACCGACCTGGCCGACCTCTGCGGCGTCAGCCGGTTCGCG
>JAJDCV010000154.1 GCA_029260675.1 Phycisphaeraceae bacterium | reverse complement strand
ATGACGGTGACGCCCGGGGGCACGTCGATGTACAGCGGGGCGGCGTGTGGGGGGTCGCCTTGGAGGTCGGCGAGTTTGAGGATGATTGATGCACGCACCAAGGGGGGGTTGTTTTTGATGCGGTTGATCGCCTCTTCTGGTCCTTTGAGTGTGACAGGGATGATCCTTTGCGTGTCGGGGTCGATCTTGACGTCGTATTTGCCGGTGAGTTCGTCGGACATCGTCACACGCACCTGCACGCGGTCCAGGTCCAGTTGTTGGGTGAGCTTGTCAACCACAAACGTGACATCGACGCTGTCGTGGGCGAGCTGGATGTGGGGTTTGTTCTCGAGTTCGGGAGGCAGGCTCAGGTCGACGGCGACCACGTTCTGGGTATCCTCGCCGAGTGATTTGGGGTCGATCTTGTCCAGGCGTGCGATGAGTTTGAGGTTCTGGTCCCTGACCAGCCGGGCATCTTCGGTGGGGAGTTGGACCTTGACCTTATCGGGTGAGAAGGCGGGCTCTTCGTTCGGTTCGTTCGACAGTTCCAGTTCGCCGGGGTCGACCCGCAGGCTCATCTCGACGGTCTCGAGGGTCTGGACCCGGACGGTCATTGAATCCGGGGTGACTTCCTTGACGAAAGCCAGCGCCTCCTGGGTCAGGGGTGAGCGGTTCAGGGCGTCCAGGAGGTTCAGGGTCTGCTCTTCATCGTGTGAGTTTGGGGCTGGGGCATTGACTTCGATCTGTACGGTTTCATTGCGGACCCATTCGGCGATCCTAGGCCAGTCACCGCGTGAGGCTTGCAGGACCGCGGCGATGCTTGTGTCGGTCGTTCCGGGTTCTTCATTGGGGACCGTGATCGCCAGCCCGGTGGTCGGGGCGACGAATCGGACCGAGATGGCCCGGGTTTCGGTGCGGATCGTCTCGCCCTCGGCGTAAAGCCAGATCAGCATGGTGATCACGGTGACCACCAGTACGGTTTCCAGGCTTTCGAGTAGTGCGCCCTTTTTCATGCTCGATGGGTCCGGCTACTTGCCGAAGTCTCCCTGTGTAGCGGGGTCTGCCTCGTCGTCGGGCTCTGCGGTGGCGGTCGGTTCTTTGGGTGTAATGGTGACGCTGCCGAAGCCCCTGCTGAGGATTGGGCGGAGGTCGGCCGCCAGTACGCCGCGGTCCAGTACGCCTCGCTCAGCGATGCTGATGGTGCCGGTTTCTTCGCTGACGATGAGTATCAGTGCGTCGGTTTCCTGGCTGAGTCCGATGGCGGCGCGGTGCCGTGAGCCCAGCTCCTGGGGCAGGCTCTCGCCGTCGGCCAGTGGGAACTGCACACCGGCGGCGACGATCCGGTCGCCCCGGATAACCACACCCATGTCGTGCAGCGCCGAGCCGGGCCAGAAGATGGTGTCCAGCAGTTGCTTGGTGACTTCCGCATCCAGGCGTGTGCCCAGCTCGACGATCCCGCGGAGGCCGACCCGCCTTTCGATCGCGATCAGTGCGCCGATCTTGTTCTTGGAGAGGTACGCCATCGCGGCGACCAGCTCTTCGATCACCCGTGCCCGTCGCAGCCCGGTCTGGCGGAAGAACCTGGCCTCACCCAGCCGGACCAGGGCCCGGCGTAGTTCGGGCTGGAAGACGATGATGAGGATCAGCGAGACGATGGGCAGGGCCTTGGCGTAGAGCAGGTTCAGCCGCTCGAACCAGCCCTCGCGGCCGAAGACCTGGATCGAGAAGACGCCGATGACGAGGATCAGAGCGACGCCCTTGATCACACGTGCCCCGCGGGTGCCCCGCAGGAAGCGGTAGATCACCAGGACGACGATCCAGATCACCGCGATCTCGATGGCGACTTCCCAGGGGCCCTCCTTGAGGTGGCCCTGGACCCGGGCCAGGAGTTCGTAGAGTCGATCAAACTGCAAGGGATTCCCTGTGGGTTGGCTGGCGGGTTCGTTGGCGGCACTCGGGTAAACGGGGGGACATCATATCCCTACGCGCACCGATTGGGTATCGGTTGTCTTGTGCCGGTGTGCCGAAAAGTTGCGTGGGTCTGCTGGGCATGGGTAGCCGGCCGATAATCCATTGTTTGCTGGGGCCTGGCCGCGGGCCTGGCCAACGCGGGTGTCGGGTTGGCACGGCATCGCCCGCGGCCCAGTGTTATACTCGCGTTTAATCTAACGGGTTCTTGGAATCGGCTTATGCAACGGCTCGAACGCCTGCGGTCCAATATCCAGAAGTGCTACCTGGGCAACCAGCAGGCGATCGACAAGCTGATCATCTGCCTGCTGGCGCGGGGCCACATGCTGATCGAGGACGTCCCCGGGGTCGGCAAGACGATGCTGGCGACCGCGTTGGCGCGTAGCCTGGACTGCACAATGGCCCGGCTGCAGATGACGCCGGACATGTTGCCGTCGGACGTGCTGGGGGTGACGGTGTGGGACCAGCGTGAGGGTGAGTTCATCTTCAAGCCCGGGCCGGTCTTCACGAACATCCTGCTCGCCGACGAGGTGAACCGGACGACCCCCCGGACGCAGTCCGCGCTGCTGGAGGCGATGAACGAGGCGCAGGTCTCGATCGACGGGCACACCCGCAAGCTGCTCGAGCCGTTCATCGTGATCGCGACGCAGAACCCGTTTGAGTTTGAGGGGACCTACTTCCTGCCGGAGAGCCAGCTGGACCGCTTCCTGATGCGGATCAGCCTGGGGTACCCAAGCCCGCAGGATGAGTCACGGATCCTGACGCTGGACCCATCGCGCAATGCGCTTGGGGATCTACGTCCGGTGCTGACCGCCGAGGAATTGGTCAAGCTCCAGAAGCAGGTGCAGGCGTTGAAGATCGATCAGGCCCTGGTCGACTACATGGTTCAGATCGCCAACGCGACCCGCCGGGACGAGCAGATCCAGACCGGTGTCTCGCCGCGCGGGGCGCTGGCGTTGATGCACACCGCCAAGGCGACCGCGATGATCAACGGACGGGATTACGTGATCCCGGAAGATATCACCCGCAACGTCATACCGGTGTTCGCCCACCGTGTGATCCCCAAGAGCTACTCGCACGACGGAGACGGCACGGTCGCGTCACGGATTATGCAGCGGCTGCTCGAGACGGTCCCCTCGCCGGCGTAGAGTGTTCTCATCCATGCGTAGCGGACAGTTGGTGGCATGGATTGGCGGTATCCGTGGATATGCATCCGCGGCTATGAAAGACCGCTACATTTGGATTGCGGGTGCTGTAGAGGCGTGGGCTGTCAGGCGTAACAGACCGTATCTCGCCATCGCCAAGACCTGAACCCTCCAAGCATCCAACCGATTCACGGTGGGCTAAGCAACGCGCCGTCGACGATGTAGCAGCCGGGCTCCACCCAACATAAACAAGACGAGGGTTCCGGGCTCGGGGATATTCGTAGAGGCATGAACCGGGGGGGTGCCGGCGTTCCAGTTGCCCAGGACCTCGTTGAGGTCGGCGATGCCGACGAACCCGTCGCCGGTCGGGTCGCCTAGCTGCCAGATGCCTGTGCTGACGTTCTGGTTCCAACTGCCCAGCACGATGTTCAGGTCGGCGATGCCGACGAACCCGTCGAGGTTCAGGTCGCCGGCCAGGCCGTCGAGGATGAGGTTAACGCTGTCGGCGTCGGAGGTGACGTTGAGGATCAGGCCCGCGAGCCCGGTGCTGTTGACGACGTTGCTGAACACCCCGGCGAGGTTGCCGCCGAAGGTGATGATGTCGAATGCCATGCCCGGCTGAGGGATGAACCCGCCGAAGCCGGTGATGTCGAGCGTGCCGCCGAGGCTGACATCCCCGGATACCGCGAGTTGATCGAAGCCTGAGCCGGGGGTGAGCCCGCCGAGTTCGGCCGTGAGGTTGTGGAAGAACCCCATGTGCACGTCTCCGCCGAAGCTCATGACGCCGGGGCTGAACCCCGGCCGGGTGTCGCCTTCCAGGAAGACGGTCCCCGAGCCGCCGACCCCGTTGCCGGTCAGCGCGCCGAAGAAGACGGCGGTGGTGCCGTTGGCGGCATTGATAGCGCCGCTGTTGGCGACGTCGTCATAGAAGGTGACATTGGCGTTGCCGGAGATGACGATGCTACCGGTGGCGCTGTTGGTGATCGGGCCGTGGATGTCGGAGGTGCCGAACGAGACGGCAAGGGCGCCGTTGTTGGTGAGCCCGCCGGTGAAGCGCATGGTGGCGTCGCGTCCGATGATCAGCCCTGTGGAGGCGGCGTTGTTGAGGCTGCCGACAAACTCGACCGATCCACCGATCACTTCGACCAGACCGGCGTTGCTATGGCCTGCTTGATTGAACGTCAACGCTTCGCCGGCGGCGATGCGCACTTCGCCGACGGAGTTGTTGGTCAGTACGGCGTCGATCGTGCCGATGCCACGGATGACCCCGCTATTGCTGAGTGTTGGAGCGGAGAGGGTTCGTCCGTTGCCTAAGATTAGTTCTCCGGCGGCGGTGATGGTTGCGGTGTTGACCGAGGCCAGGTCGCCGTCGAAGGTGTCGTCCAGCCGAAGGGTCGCCACGGCCGGGCCGGCCCCGCCGAGGGTGAATGACTTGACCGAGGTGTTTACGGTCGGGCCGGTGATGGTCATGGCTGTGGAAGGATCGATCCGCACGTTGTAGAGGTCTTCGGGCGCCAGGCCCAGCGTCCAGTTGCTCGAGGTTGACCAGGTCCCGCTGCCGGCGGCGCGCCAATGCAGGTCCGGGGTGAACACCGCGATGCCTTCGCCCCCGTTGGCGAGGGATGCCCAGTAGGCGAGTTGGTTTTTTTCGTTCAGCGAGGAGGACTGCGTGCTGATACCGCTGGTGATATCCAGGGAGCTGATCGTGCTGCCCGCCAGCGCATCGCCCTCACGTGCGACGGTCACGGCGTCGATCCCGTCGGTGAGCACCAGGACGCTGTCGTCGGTCGTGCCGCCGGACGTGTTCCTCAAGAACAACTCCACGGCCACGACGCCCCGGTTGTTCACTGAAAAAGACGATAAAATAGAACTGACTTCTCCGTTGCCGTCCGGCGCGGCCTAGCCTTCGCGGATGATCTGTGTCAGGGCTCCGCCGGAGCCGACAAAGAGGCCTGAGTCGTCGAGAGTTCCGTTGGCGGTGCCGGTCAGGGAGTTGATAAACGCCACGCGGTTGGAATCGTTGATCCTCAGGCCGTTGCTGGCAATGGACGAGAGAGTTCCGTTACCGTCGGGGGCCGTATCGCCTCTCCGTGCGATCTGGGTGATGGACCCGCCGGAGCTGCTGAAGGTGCCGGAATTATCCGCCGTGCCGCCCCCGGTGCCGGTCAGGCTGCTCTGGAACACGGTCCGTCCGGAGCTGTTGATCGGGACGACGGTTTGAAAACCGCTGAAGGTTCCGTTGCCGTCCGGTGCGGTTGAGCCCTTCCGGACGAGCTGGGTTTCGCTGCCGTCGGCGTTGACCCGGAAGAGGCCTACATTGTCCGCTGTCCCTCCGGCCGTGCCTGTCAGGCCGGCGTAGAATGACATCTGGCCGGCGGCGTTGACGTAAGGACTGCCAAAGCTCCCAAACGTGCCGGTTCCGACCGGGATGGTGTCGCCTTCCCGGGCGACGATTGTGGCCGAGCCGCCGATCGCCCGGGCCACAAAGCTGTCGTCTGCCGTGCCCCCGGGGGTGTTGATCATACCGCCGACAAAGCCGTGGATGTTGGACCCGCCGACGGACATCGTGCCGCCGAAGCTGTCCCAGTCGCCGGTCGCGACGGGGGCGGGGCTCAACTCCCGGGCGATCTGCGAGACACTGCTGGCGGTGCCCTGGAAGACGCCGATGTCGTCGGCGGTGCCGCCCGCGGTGCCGGTCAGGGAATTGGTAAACAGCACCGCGCCGCCGCTGCCCAGCCCCTTGAAGTCGCTGCCATCGAAATTGTTCTGCAAACCGTTTGCGTCGGGCGCGGCATCGCCCTCGCGCACGATGACTTGACTGACCCCTCCGGTGAAAAGATTGATGGATGAGTCGTCTAATGCGCCCCCGGCCGTGCCGTTGTATTGATCCACGATATAGCCGACCTGCCCGGCATCGTTGAGTCTGGTAATCGCTCCGAGCGACCCGATCGTGCCGTTGCCATCGGGCGCCGCGTCGCCTTGCTGGACGATGATCTGTGTCGAGCCCAACTGCGCCCAAACTGGATTGACGGTCAACAGGCCAACACAGAAAGCGGTGACGATTGCGTGATACCAACTCGTGCGCAGATGTACCATCTTGGTTCACCCTCCTGATTCCGACGTTCTTCTTCAGCACCGCTGAGAACCAAGATCGGAGTAAGTTAGATATGCCGAATATGTGCGGGGCCCACCCCACTGCTGACGCATCTAAATACTAACAGATACTTAAATATATACCAAAGCGTTTTTCCCACGATCCCAGACGGAATCGGGTCTATCTGTCAATCTGGGCGATCCGGGACAGATGGGATGACGGGGTGTGGTTTGATGGATAAAAAAACGACCCGCGGTTTGAGCCGCGGGTCGTCGAAGTATGGACGTTATGGGATGGGTGCGTTTAGGCGGTGTGCCGGCGACGCAGGGCGAGGCTGCCCAGGCCCATCGCGAGCAGGGCGGGTGTCACGGGCTCGGGGATCGGGTTCTCTTGGATGGCCAAGGGGGCGTTCCCGGCGGTGATGATGCGGATCTGGTCGGTGATGCCGCTGACGAGGAAGTCGAAGTCAAGCCGCATGCGGTTGTTGCTGATGCGGAAGCTGTCGCCGTTGGGGTCGGACAGGTCCAGGCCGTGGCCGATTTTGGATTCGTACGCGGTGCCGGCTGCGCCGACGAGGGCGTCGCTGGCGGCGAAGTTACCGAAGATCACGCCGAGGATCTTATCGTTGAAGGTGATGCTGCCGGACATCCGCTTGGGTGTGTTGATGCCTTCGGCGACATCGGCGTGCAGGAAGTAGCTGGTGACGGCGCGGCCGGCGGCGAGTGTACGGCCCGCGGCGGCCGAGGAGCTGTCATACACACCGGGGAGGTAGGCCTCGACGTTCATGTTGCTGGCGAGCGTGGCGTCGGCCTGCTCGGTGAACAGTAGAGCTCGGCGGTTGTTGGTCCGGTCGTTCTCCTGCACGGATGCGGGAGCGAAGACCATGTTGACGTCGCCTGACAAGGTCAGGGCTGAACTCTGGCCTGCGAAGGTCAGTACGGTTCCGGCTGCGATAGCGGTGATGATCGATTTCATGGTCAAACGTCCTTCCTTACTTCTGTTTTGCCGGCGCTGCATTGAAAAGGCCGGCGACTACCACCTGATTCCCTCTAAGCCATCAACACACGAGAGTTGGGGCTGCTTTGCGTCGGATTGGAAACTCACAACCCGCGTGCCGCAACCTGAGATTCTCACCGACCAAGCCGGGTTCAGGTCCCTGATTTCTATTAACCCGGCTGTACAAATATGTTACATGACGCTAATCAACTCATATTTACGTGGGCTCATTATACCGATAATACGGCTTGTTGTCTAAGGCCAACAGCCCTGCGCTTGAAAAAAACACCAATATTTCTCAATCCACACCATCTTTTGGTCCGATAAGCGGTTACGGATGTCCAACTCGGCCCTGAAAAAGCCGTAACTCCAGGGAAATGAGACCGCGATTCCCCCTGGATCGCGTGTGCTTGGGCGTCACTCGGGCAGACACCGGTGCAGCCCTTCGCGATCACAGCCGGCTGACCGGGAGCCCTGCCTGACGCAAGGCTTGGGGCGGTGTACCAGACTTGTGACTGCCGTAGCGCATTGTGTCAGGACAGACGAGCCTATTGGGCATATCCTTACCTATCTAGCGTTACGAGATGTCGACCTGTTTTTCCTCCCCGGGAGATGATTGATGAAGATTTCGCGATACATATCAGTGAACAGGCTCACGGTGCTGCTTGGGCTGATTGCGTTTATGGCTGTCGCCTGGTTGGCTGAACCCACACTCGCGGAGTGGTCCGGTCGGGGCGTTGAGGTCGGCGCCCTTAAGACCGAGGTATCGGCTGTTACCGATGAAGCGCAGGCGCAGAACACGCAGACCGAATCTTCTGATCAGGCAGAAGCACAAGAGGTCGATGCCGCAGAGCAGGTCGAAGCCGAGGCGGGAGACGGTACCTCGGAGGCCGCTGAAGAAGCAGCCGAATCGGGCGTCGAAACAAGCGATGACGAGGCGGTCGAAGCGGAAGACGCCGAACCGACCCCCGTGGTGGGGTGGCTGGTGCTTTCCGAATCGTTGCGGGATGGGCCGGTCCCTTTCGCCTGGCTCACCGCAGAGGAGGCGGGCCCGTCGCTGGGTGATGTGCTTGACCAGCTGGATTACGTGGCCGGGCACGAGGAATACCTGGGTGTCGTGATCTACATGGACATGCCGGCGTTGAGTTTGTCGCAGGTGCTGACGATCGCGGAGAAGATCGCCGAGGTCCGCGACGCGGGCAAGCTGGTGATGACCTACGGCGAGGCGTACGACACGATGGGTTACCTCCTGGCGTGCTCGGCGGACATGATCCTGCTGCAGCACAAGGGCGAGGTGCGGCTGTCGGGCGTGGCGGTCGAGGAGATGTACCTGGCGGGGCTGCTCGAGAAGATCGGCGCCAAGGCGGACCTCGTCCAGGTCGGCAAGTACAAGGGGGCCTCCGAGGCGTTGATGCGCACGGGCCCCAGTGAGGCATGGAACCAGAACTTCGACGCGCTGCTGGATGACCTTTACGACCAGATCATCGGCCAGATCGCTGACGGCCGGGGTCTGGCGCGCAGCGAGGTCGAGGCCTTACTCGGCGATAGCTGGGTGATGCAGGACGTGGACTACCTGCGCAGGCGGGTGGTCGACCGCCTGACCGACCGCGACCTGGTCGACGTGACCGAGGTCGAGTTCGGCGACAGCTTCATCTGGGACGACTCGATGGGCCTGGGTGACGCGGAGGTGAACATCAACAACCCGATGATGCTCTTCGGGCTGCTGTTCAGGGAGCAGGACACAAGGACTCATCGCCCGACAATCGCGGTTGTCCACGCCACGGGGGCGATCCATTCAGGCGAGTCTTCCCACGGTCAGGGCCTGTTCGATTCACAATCGATCGGCAGCCGGACCCTGGTCGAGGTGCTGGGCGATACACGTGACGATGAGAACATCAAGGGCGTGATCCTGCGGATCAGTTCACCCGGCGGCTCGGCTCTTGCCAGTGAGATCATCTGGCAGGCGGTCCGGGACCTGGGCGAGCAGAAGCCGGTGTTCGTTTCCGTCGGTTCGATGGCGGCCAGCGGGGGGTACTACATCGCCTGCGCCGGCGACGAGGTCTATCTAAGCCCCAGCTCTATCGTCGGGTCAATCGGTGTGGTGGGGGGCAAGATCGTGCTGGGCGGGCTGTACGAGTGGGCCGGGATCCAGATCCACCGCCGAAGCCGAGGCCCGATGGGCGACATCTTCAACAGCGTCGAGCCGTTCACGGAAGACCAGCGGGCTACGGTCCGCAAGTCGATGGAGTTGATCTACGACCAGTTCGTTCAGCGCGTGACAATCGGGCGCGGGACACGGCTGCCTGACGTCGGCTCGGTCGCCGAGGGCAGGCTGTTCACCGGCCGGCAGGCGGTGGAGAACGGGATGGGGGACAAGCTCGGCGGGGTCGCCGAAGCGATGGCGGACATGACCACAGAGTTGGGGATGGAAGATGGCGAATATGATGTTGTCCACCTGCCCCGCGCGATGTCCTTACAGAGCTTCCTGAACAGCATGTTTGGCGCGCAGTCGCCGAGCGTCTCGTCTTCGGCACCGGCGCTGCCTTGGGTGCAGACCGCTAAGCAGGTATTGGGGCCGGGCGCCTGGTCGGTCGTCAGCGACACGATGCAGGGGCTGATGCTGCTGCGTGACGAGCCGGTGCTCACACTCATGCCCAACGCGATTATCATCCGCTGAATCCCGGGGCCTCGGGTCGATCTCATGGATCAGATACATGTTTCGGTCATCCTCCCGGCCGCCGGGGCGGGCACACGGTTCGCCAGCAGGACGCGGGAACCCGCAGCGCACACACCGAGCAAGGTTGAATTGGATATCGCAGGCAAGCCGGTGTTTATGCACGCGGTGGAGTCGTTTATGCGACGTAACGACGTGGGGCGGGTGATACTGGCGGTCGCGCCGGGTGAGTTAGAAGATTTGCGGTTACGGTGGGGTGACAAGCTGGGGTTCATGGGGGT
>JAJDCV010000153.1 GCA_029260675.1 Phycisphaeraceae bacterium | reverse complement strand
GCGGGCAGCCTGCATTGCGTGGGGATGTGTGGGGCGTTTGTCGCCTTTGCGGTCGGGACGGATGATCGGCCGGGCCTGCGCGGCAAGGCGATGCTCAGCACGGCTTATCACGGCGGTCGGTTGGTGACGTACACCGCGCTGGGCGCAGCCGGGGGCGCACTGGGTGCGGCGCTTGACTTAGGTGGTGAGTTCGTGGGCTTGCAACGCGCCGCGGCGATCACCGCCGGGGCGGTCATGGTCGTGTTCGGACTGGTCACGCTGTTGCGCATCATGGGGGCCAGACTCCCCAAGGCACCGGTGCCTAAACTGATCCACCGGGTGGTCGGCGCGGGGCAGCGGGTTGCGATGGAGATGCCGCCGGTGTCGCGTGCATTAACCATCGGCCTGCTGACGACGCTGCTGCCCTGCGGTTGGCTCTACGCATTTGCCATCACCGCCGCGGGGACCGCAAGCCCATTGTGGGGGGCGTTGACGATGGCGACTTTCTGGGCCGGCACCCTGCCCGCACTGGTCGCGTTGGGTGTGGGGATCCAGGGCGTCACCGGCGTGCTGGGTCGGAAGATGCCCGCCATTACCGCCATCGCCATCGTTCTCGTCGGCATCTACACCGTCATCCACCGCGTCGAGCTTTCCTCAGCCGTCTATGCCCAGTCGCCCGGCACCCCCGCCCAGCAGACACCCGAACAGGCGGCCGAGCAGGTCAAGCATCTCAACGACGGGCCGCTACCCTGTTGTGTGAAAGATGCCGACTGACTCACCCACCAGGCCCGTAGACCTCGCTACGCAGACGCCTCGACCGTCCGCGCCGGTCCCCTGCGCACACTGTGGCCTGCCGGTCCCTAAAGGCTTGATCAACGACGACGAGGACAAGCAGTTCTGCTGCCACGGCTGCGAGGCGGTCTTTGCTGTCATCCACCAGATGGGCCTGGATTCCTACTACCGACTTAAAGAAAAGCAAGCGACCCAAAAGCAACCCGCCAAGACCACCGGGGCCGGCTACGCCGCGTTTGACCACGAGTCGTTCATTGATCGCTGTTGCGAAGGCCGGCCCGACGGCCTGCGCTGCACGGCGTTTTATCTTGAAGGGGTCCACTGTGCGGCCTGCCTCTGGCTCGTAGAGAAGCTGCCGAGCGTGGTCCCGGGTGTGGTCGAGTCTCGGCTGAATATGCCCAGGTCGCAGGTCCGCCTGGTGTGGGATCCGAACAAGGTTGAGTTGTCGAAGATCGCGTCGGCGCTGGATTCGTTGGGCTACCCGCCACACCCGGCGCGCGATGTCGCGGCCGGGGCGGTGGTAATAAAAGAGAACCGGCGGGAGCTGATACGGATCGGTGTGGCCGGTGCGGCGGTCGGCAACGCGATGATCCTGGCGATCTGCCTCTACGCCGGGTACTTCACCGGGATCGAGGACCAGTACCGGACATTGTTCCGCTGGGTCGGGATGGGGATCGCGCTGGTAGCACTCGTTTGGCCGGGGTCGGTCTTCTTCCGCGGCGCATGGTCGGCGATCCGTACACGCACCCCACACATGGACCTGCCGATCGCGTTGGGTTTGTTAGCGGGGGGGGTCGCGGGAACCGTAAACACGGTATCCGGAGGCGGTGAGGTCTACTTCGATTCCCTGACCGTGCTGGTCTTCTTGTTGCTGGTAGGCAGGGCGATCCAACGCCGCCAGCAACGCCGCGCCGCCGATGCGGTTGAGCAATTGTTCCGATTGACCCCGGTGTCCGCCCGTCGTGTGGACGGCGAAGCGGTGACGGAGGTCCCGATCGAGGCTCTGGAGCAAGGTGAGATCGTCGAGTTGATCGCCGGGGAATCGGCGCCCGTGGATGGCGAGGTTGTCTGTGGAACAAGTGACGTCGATCAATCCCTGCTCACCGGCGAGTCCCGACCGGTCGGCGTCACCGCAGGCGACCGTGTTCATGCCGGCAGCGTCAACCTGTCATCGACGCTGCGTGTCCGGGTCGAAGCCACCGGGGAGCGCACGCGGGTCGGGGCATTGATGCATCTGGTTGAGGAGAGCACGCGGAACAAGGCCCCGGCCGTGCAGGCAGCGGACCGGCTTGCCGGCTGGTTTGTGGCGATCGTGATCGCCCTGGCGGGGGGGACGTTTGCGTTCTGGCTTTGGCACGACCCGACACATGCCGTGGACCACACGGTGGCGCTGCTGATCGTCGCCTGCCCCTGCGCTTTAGGTTTGGCGACCCCGCTGACACTGGCCGTCGCGATCGGACGGGCGGCGAGCAGAGGGGTCTTGATCAAGGGCGGCGCGGCGCTGGAACACATGGCCCGACCCGGCACGATCCTTCTGGATAAGACCGGCACCGTCACGCTCGGCAGGACCGCTCTGGTGTATTGGTTCGGCGATGAGTCGGTCAAACCGCTCGCCGCACAGGTCGAGGCACACTCCTCCCACCGGATCGCACGGGCGATGATCGAAGCGTTGGGTGCGCCCACTACGGAAGATGTTGCGGCCGAGGTCGTGCAGACCCACCTCGGCGGGATCAGCGCCCGGGTCGGTGACAGGCTCGTCCAGATCGGATCGCAAGACTACCTCGATCAATGCAAAGCACAGGTTCCGGATTGGACGCAAGCGCACCTCGAACAGATCATCGCTGAATGTCTCACGCCCGTCTTGATCTCGGTCGACGGTGAGGTCCGTGCGGTAGCAGCGTTCGGCGACGCGGTTCGACCCGATGCGAAGCAGGCGATCGACACGCTGCGCCAAATGGGTTGGCGGATGGGCATGGTCTCCGGCGATCACAAGGCCGTGGTCAGCCAGATCGCCCATTCGTTGGGCCTGTCACCGGACGACACGCACGGCGGCATCATGCCCGAGCAGAAAGTCGAACTGGTTCACCGCTACAACGAACTTGGCCCGGTCGTCATGGTCGGCGATGGGGTCAACGACGCCGCGGCGCTGGCGGCGGCGACCCTGGGGATCGCGGTCCACGGCGGTGCCGAGGCCAGCCTCGCGGCGGCGGACATCTATCTAAGCCGGCCGGGCCTGATGCCGATCATCGGCCTGACCCGCGCTTCGCACCAGGTGATCCGAGGCATCCGCCGAGGGTTGTCGGTGTCACTTGCCTATAATGCGGTGGGCGTCAGCCTCGCCGCGATGGGGATCATCAACCCGCTGATCGCGGCCGTGCTGATGCCGATCAGTTCGCTCTCCGTGCTGACGTTGGCGGTGAGCAACCGCGCGTTTGTGACCGGCGAGGCCGAAGCAAGAGATAAGCCATGAGCGTCATCTACCTGGTCCTGCCGTTAGCGATTGTTCTAGCAATCGCCTTCGTCGCCGCCTTCATCTGGGCCACCCGCTCCGGCCAGTACGACGACCTTGACAGCCCCGCGGTGCGGATGCTGAATGATGATGAGGAAAAACCCTAGCGGTGAGGTGTGCCGACGCTCCGCCACGATCAGAAACTGTTGTATTGGTAGTGTCTACCCTTCCCCGTGGGTTGCTGGTAGAGGTTACGGCGAAGCGAGACAGTGCCTATTAACTGGTTGTATTCAAGAAATCGCTCTGCGTTTCGTCGGGCCAATTCATCCGGATCCTCGGATGCGATCCGGGCGATGTCGATCAGGGTCTCTTTATAGGACGGGTCTTTCACACGGGTGATCCATTCGTCTCTCAGATCCTCACGCGATCCGTAGTCAAGGTGCACGGCCCGGTCCGCCCGGCGTTCGGGGCCGTCAAAGTAGATCGAGCCCAACATCCGTACAGCATGGAACCGCTGCTTGGATGATTCTGAGTTGAGATAAAATCGGGCGTGTTTTGCCGCTGACGTTCCCAGATGCCCGATGAGGTTGTGGTATTGGGAATCTACGCGCATTGAGATGAGTTCATCCACCACACGATCGGCAAGGGGTTGCGCCAGGTCGTATTGAACGTCGGCATAGGACAGGATACGGACCGCCGAGCCACGAAGTCTTTCATCGTCTTCCATGAGCCACCGAGACGCGACTTCAATCGCGGGTTCGCCGCTGCGGCCGATGGCTATCTCGAGGTATTTCAATGACCCGCTGCGATCGATCATCAGCTCGCGTTTGCCGGGGTACCGGCCGACGGGGTGGAACGTCGAGAGCTGCCGCCAGCCGATGTGTTCCTGACGCAGCAGGTGGCTGAGGTGAGGCACGTAAGGCGCGGCGCGATCATGGAATTGAGCGACACTCTTGTAGCAGGTACTCCAGACGGTGGAGTCGCTATTCGTCAGGCCGGCGATGATCTGCTCGCGGGCATAGGCGTCGTCGGTGTACTGCTCGGCAAGCATCAGGTAGTAATAGGGCCGGTATGTATACTTCATGCCGTTGTAACCTGCCGCAAGCCTCTCGGTAAGCCAACGCTGACTATGCCGTGCCAGCAGTCGTATTTGCCAGTCGGCTACGGGCAGGTAAGTTCTGGGACGATTGTGATCTTGGCCGTAGACATATCTCAGGATGTGGGATCTCGGCAGGGGATATTGGCCTATGAACGATTGGCCGTAGGTTCTTAGTTCCCATCTTCTGATTCGTACATCGATCGCCTCGTTCGCCGATGTTGGGAACAACGGATAGCCCACGATCCAGACCGTGTTGGGCACGACCGCCTGTTGTAATGTTTCACCCGCAACAAAGCGGTACTGCACAAGATCCACATACGGCCCGCAAATGATCATCAAGACACTCAGCACGATCGCCCACTTCGGACGCGGCCGAGAAAAAAACTGATCCCGTTGGCTGACCGTGTGCCCGCACTCAGGGCAGCTTAGGCCCGGTGAGCCGCGCATGTCGTACTTGCACACCGGGCAGGTCGGCACCAGTGTTTGTCGCCGCCGACCGGCCGCGATCAACAACGCAACCCCCAACGCACTGACCACCAGCCACATCCATGGCAGGCCCGGCAACAGCCAGTTCAACATCCATCGAGGCAGATCATGGAGGGTCATGCAGGGGGCCCTTTAGAGCAATGATCTAATACCACCTACTATCTAAGAATCCTGTCCCGGGTTCTATGAAAACTGTTACATCCGGGCAAACGATCGTGATCGCGTGACTGTCGTGGTAGCAAAGGCCATGTCCGGCTGCTCGTGCGGGCGTTTGCACCGGGGCCTGAATAGACCGGCAATGGGGCCTGGTGACACGAAATTCCCAGCCTTGGGGCCAGCAAATCAGTAGAATACCCATTAATCTGAATACGAGGCTGTCATGTTTTCGCGTTGGGTACGTCTATTCACATAAGTCTGGCTCTCGCAAAAGGGGTTCTGCCATGAAAGAGCGACCGACGTCCGTGACGGTGCTGGCGATCATCAACCTGGTCTTCGCGGGGTTCGGGTGTATCGCGCTGTTGTTTGGCCTGGTGTTTCGGCTCGGTCTGATCCCGTTCCCGGATACCGGCCAGCCCAACCCGGCGCTGGACCTGATGGAGAACAACGCCGGGTTCCGTCTTTATAGTGACGTCAACTTGGGCCTGATGTTTCTGGCGACGGTCGTGATCGTGGCGGCGTCGATCGGGATGTTTCAGCTCAAGCCCTGGGCCCGGCTGGCGACGATTGGGTGGGGCGTCTTTTCGATCTTCATGAAAGTGATCGGGGCAGTGATCCAGCACTTCCTGATGACCGTCCCGATGTTGGAGCAGACATCGGGCAAGCCCGAGCACGGCGTGATGATGATCGGGGCGGTGGTTGGTTTCGTCGTTCTGCTGGGGCTGATCGTGTACTATCTGGCGATGATGATCCTGTTGACACGGCCTGCGGTGGTGGAGGCGTTCAGCCCCGAGCCGTGGGACGACGAAGCCGGCCCGATGCCGACGCACGCCTAACCGAGGGAATCAAACCGTGAAGATTATCATTTGGGTCAGCATCGGGTTTGTGATTCTGGTTGTGGGGGTGATCGGACTAGTCGCGGTGCTGGGCCCGGGTGTCTCCGGCGGCAGTGGCGGGGGGGCCGGCACAGCGGTGCGTCTGGAGCCGGTCGCGGTCGGCGAACTGATCGAAGTGGTCTCCGCGCCGGGCCAGGTTGAGCCGATGACGAACGTGGCGATCAGCGCCCGGGTCTCAGCTCGGATCGCCGAGATACCATTTGCCGAAGGTGAAAAGGTCACCAAGGGCAACCCCGACACCGACCCGCCCGTGCCGCCCAGCCTGTTGATACAGCTGGATTCAACGGACTTAGAGGCCCAACTCCGCTCAGCTAAGGCGCGGCGCGACGGGCAGGCGGCACAAATCGAGGTTGAAAAATCACGGATCGAAAGCCAGGCCGCGACCTTACAGGGCACACGGGCGTCATTAGATGAGGCGAGGCGAGACCTGAATCGAAACCGTGAGCTGGTCGCCTCGGGCGACGTCAGCCAATCGGCCTATGAACAGGCGCAGATGCGCCATGATGAGTTGGATTCACGGTACGTTTCCGCGCAGGCCAGCCTCGAGGCATCCCGCCGGGCGTTGAAGGTTGCGGAGTTCAGCCTCAAGGCCGCCGACGCCGACATCGAGCGGGCCGAGGATAATCTGAGCTACACCACGATCACCTCACCGATCGATGGCGTGGTGACGATCGTCAACGTCGAGCCGGGAGAGTTGGCCGTCACCGGGACGATGAACAACCCCGGCACGGTGCTGTTGGAGGTCGCGGACCTGTCGGCCATGCTGGTCGTGGCGGAACTGGACGAAGCAGACGTTGCGTTGGTCCACGAGGGGCAACCCGCGCGCGTAAGGATGCTCGCCTACCCCGACCGTATCTTCGAGGGCACGGTCAGATCGGTCGCGCTATCGGCGACACGGCTGGGCACTAAGTTTTTCAAGACCGAGATCCTGCTTCAGACCGAGGGTGAGCATATCTACAGCGGTCTGACCGCCGACGCGGAGATCGAGGTCGCCCGGCATAGCGAAGTCTTGACCGTCCCCAGCCAGGCCGTGCTGGGCCGGCCGATCGACGACCTGCCCGTCGATATCCGGGACAACAGCGAGCACGTGGACAAGGACAAGACCATCGCGACGGTCGTGTACCGTTTCATCGACGGCAAGGCGTTGGTGACCCCGGTGAAGATCGGTCCGTCGGACGTGACGCACACGGTGATCCTCGGCGGCCTCGAGCCCGGGGAGCAAGTGGTCGTCGGCCCATACAAAGTGCTCGAAGGCCTCTCTCATGACCAGTCCGTCAAAGATGAGCGCGAGGAGAAGGATAAAGACAAAGACGCGGACGAAACCGGACCGGTCGATGCAGAGGGCGAAGCCGATGCCGATGCGGACGACGTAGAGGAAGCCCCGGAGGCTTTAGCGGATGATCAAGACGATGCCGACGCCGGGGAATAGCGGGACACCGATGCTGATCGAACTGCACAACCTGACCAAGGTGTATAAGGTCGGCGTCGATCGCGTCCACGCGCTGGCGGGGGTGGACCTGTCGATCAAGGAGAACGAGTTCGTCGCGATCATGGGGGCGTCGGGGTCCGGCAAGAGCACGCTGATGAATGTCCTGGGCTGCCTGGACCGTCCGACCAGCGGGACTTACAAGCTCGCCGGTGAAATGACCAGCCGGATGACCGGGGCCGCGCTGGCGCGGACTCGCAACGAGCGGATAGGATTCGTTTTCCAATCGTTTGAGCTGATGCCCAGGCTCAGCGCATTGGCGAACGTCGCGCTGCCTTTGACATACTCCAAAACGGGTTGGCGGGAACGCCGGGCCCGGGCGAAGGAGGTGCTGTGTCGGGTCAACCTCGAAGATCGCGCCAAACACCACCCCAACCAACTCTCCGGCGGGCAGAAGCAGCGGGCCGCCATCGCGAGGGCGCTGATTAATAACCCCAGCATCCTCCTGGCCGACGAGCCGACCGGCAACCTCGACTCCAAGACCAGCCACGAGATCCTCAACCTGTTTGTCAGGCTTCACGAGGAGGGCCAGACCATCATCATGGTCACCCACGAGCGTGATGTCGCCGCCCGCGCCCGGCGGATCGTCAGGATGAGCGACGGCCGGATCGTTTCGGACCTCCCGGCCGACCAGGATGAAGACGTCCGCGATTTACACATGGCGGTGTATGGGCAATCTACCGGGCCCGCCGATGTGTCACCCGGCATTGATAATCCGGAGCAGGGGGGTAGGCCATGAGTCTCATCAAGGCCCCGCTATCGCTGCTGCTGTTCCTCTTCCAGAGCATCACCCTGGCGCTGGGGCAGATCTGGTCCAACAAGGTCCGGTCCCTGCTCACGACCATGGGCATCATCATCGGCGTCGCGTCGGTGACGGCGGTGATCGCAGCGCTAACCGGGCTGCGTGCGAACATCCTTGCCGACTTCGAGGTGATCGGGAACAACAAGATCGCCGTCTTCGCCCAGCGACCGGATAGCGGCCGACACCGACAGGCGTCCTGGCGCTCGATCCAACTAATCCCAGGCGACTTCGACGGCATGCTCGAGCACTGCCCCTCGGTCGAGGCGTTTACACGGATCACCGGCGAGTCCACAGATATCACTTTCGGTGACCAGTCGATCGAGTCAGCGCGGATCACGGGGATCGAGCCGGCGTGGCATCAGGTCGACGGTCGGACCGTCACACTTGGCAGGCCCTTCAACCTGGTGGACGAGGCCGAGGCACGCCCCGTCTGCCTGATCAGCCCGGAGACACGCGACAAGCTTCGGCTGGACCGCGATTGCACCGGGCAGTCGATCTATATCGGCCGGACGCGGTTCCTGATCGTGGGTCTGGTCGAACCCCCAGCCGAGTTCAACATGATCCCCACCGGCGGGCCCGAACACGAGATCTTCATCCCGTTCAGCACGTCCTGGCGGCGAACCGGCGGGAACTGGATGTTCGTCCTGGTCAACGCCGTGACGCCTGAGGTGTCCGATGACGCCCGTGCAGAGATCCGGTTCTTCCTGCGCCGACAACGCGAGCTGCGCCCCGAAGACCCCGATACATTTGGCATCAATGTCGTCGAGGCGTTTGTCCAGGTATTCAACAAAGTCGCGGTCGGGATCACGATGGTCGCCGGGGGGATCGTCGGGGTGTCGCTGTTGGTCGGCGGGGTCGGGATCATGAATATCATGCTCGTTTCGGTCTCCGAACGCACCCGCGAAATCGGTCTGCGCAAGGCGGTTGGTGCGCCGCCGTCAGCGATCCTGCTGCAGTTCCTCATCGAGGCGATCACGCTCTGCTCTGTCGGCGGGCTCGCCGGGATCGCAGGCGGACAACTGCTGACGGTGTTGATGGGTGTGATCCCCGGTGCCAGGCTGGACCTGGCCTACATCCCGCTGTGGGCGATCGTGGTTTCTATCGGCTTCTCCGCCCTGGTCGGTGTGTTCTTCGGCATGTTCCCCGCGGTCAAAGCCGCCCGGCTGGACCCCATCGAGGCGCTGCGTCATGAATAAGCCAATGAAATATGTGCTACATGTGTCTGCGCTCATCACGATCGGGTCCACGGCCATGTTGTCCGGTTGCGTCGGGCCATTCAGCAACGACCCCAGGCTGGGCATGGCTGTATCCCCCGAACAGTTGCGACGGATCGAGCCGATGCGTTTAGAACCTTCCATGACTCAAGAGAAAGACGACCAAGCCCCGGCTCCGCCTCCCCCGGCCGAGATATCGCTGGCCCTCGATGACTGCCGGGCATTGGTGTTGACTAATAATCTGGACCTCGCTGTTGAATTGCTGGGCCCAACCATCACTAAACAGAGCATCACCGAGGAGCAGGCCCGTTTCGAGTCGCTGTTCTTCGCCAGCCACAACCTCAGCAAGACCGATACGCCGACCGATACCACGCTCAGCGGGTCGCAGACAGACGCGCAGAGCAACGACCTGGGTGTCAACGTCCCCCTGCGCACCGGCGGGAACCTGCGGGTTAATCTTCCGACCAACCGTTTCAAGACCGACAACACCTTTACCACGCTCAACCCGTCCTACACCGCCGACCTGAGCGTGTCGCTTAGCCACAACCTCCTGCGTAACGCCGGGACGCGGACCAACAGCCACGGGATCCGGATCGCGCACTACCAGACTCAATCCGCCCAGGCTCGCGCCCGGCTCGAGGTGATCCGGGTCATCGCCCTGACCGACCGGGTTTACTGGCGCCTCTACGCGGCCCGCAGAGAACTCGAGGTCCGAAAGCAGCAGCACGAGCTGGCGCTTGCACAACTGGAGCGAGCCAAGCGCCTCGTTCAAGCCGGCAGCGATGCCGAGGTCGAGGTGATCCGTGCAGAATCCGGCGTCGCCGACGGATTAGAAGCCATCATCGTCGCCGAGAACACCCTGCGCGACCGCGAGAGGACACTCAAACGGGTCCTCAATAAGCCCGGCCTTGTGATGTCCTCGCCCACGGTCGTGATCCCGACCTCCCCGCCGGACCCCGTGCATTACGACCTGGACCCAACCCGTCTGGTCCAGGACGCGATGGATGGGCGCATGGAATTGCTGGAACTGGAGTTGCAACTCGCCCAGGACGCCAGCACCGTGGACTTTCAGCGTAACCAGGCTTTGCCGCTGGCGACCCTTGATTACACCTACACCTCCAACGGATTAGGGACGTCCTACGGCGGCGCATTTGATGTGCTGGGAAACTATGACTTTGAAGACCAGCGTGTCGCGGTGCGCATCGAGGTTCCACTGGGTAACGAGGCCGCCAAGAGCCGCCTGCGTAGGGCGATCCTGACACGCCTGCGGAACAGCGCCACCAAGCAGCAGCGCCGTGCCACGATCGAGCAGGAGGTGCTCAACGCGGTGGACGAGTTGGAAGCCAACTGGCAGCGCATCCTTGCAAACCGTCAGCGTGCGATTCTGGCCGGCCGCACACTGGCCGCCGAGCAGCGCCAGTTCGAGCTGGGCCTGCGCACCAGCACCGACGTCCTGGACGCCCAGACCCGCCTCGCCGACGCCCAGTCCGCCGAGATCCGCAGCCTGGCCGACTACCAGATCGCCCAGATCGACATCGCTTTCGCCACCGGCACGGTCCTGGGTGCCGCGAATATCCAATGGGAGCCGATCGATCCAACGCTCGATAACTGACGACAAACCGCGGAACTCAGTCGGCGGATAGAGCGATCGTGGATCGCCCAGCCGCGGATGACGTGGTATTCTTTTATGACATGGACTTCAACGCCGCCGCCGCACTCGCTAAGTCACTGATCGCCGAGCACAAGCTGCGCGGGTGGGTATTTGTCTATAACCGAGGCAAGCGGACGCTGGGGCTGTGTGATTACACGCGCAAACGGATCGAGCTATCGATGTATTTCGTGGCGCACAATGACGAGCCAGCGGTGTGCGACACGGTCCTGCACGAGATCGCCCACGCGCTCGCCGGGGAGAAAGCGGGGCACGGTCCCAAGTGGAAGGCCGTCTGCAAGCGTATCGGCGCAGTCCCCAAGCGTCTGGATCGTGAAGCGGTCATGCCCAAGGGGCATTGGGCCGCCACCTGCCCCGGCTGCGGCGACGTCCACCGCCGGTTCCGCCGGCCGCTGCTTGGCCGCAATTACTTCTGCCGGTCGTGCGGCCCCAATCTGGGTGTGCTGCGGTTTGGCATCCCGTCTTTATCAAGCGTCGATTAGACAACTTTTGCATGCCCTCGTTGAGGGCTATTTATGACATCACGGGCTTCCAACTGGAACGGTTAGTCAATCTGGGTAAGCTGATTACCTGTTGCTACCCACCGTTCAGACCTGCTGACGGGTGTCAGCCTAGGTGTTAATCCCCAGTTATCTAGGGAGAGGGGGAAAATCGGTCGAAAACCCGTGTTTGGGTTGATCGTGCCGTGTGGGTGGTATAATTGATGGGCTGTGCTGGGCTTGTCGGCTGGACCGGGGTTGCCGCGTCGTGCTGTAGACATAAAGAGGTCAGGGTGCATCACTCGCGGGCCCATCGAGCCTGGGGGCGTTAACCCCGCGTCGTGTGGATGGCCATGTTCCGGATTATTGAGTATTTGACGGGAGAAGGTTTGATGCGCAGACATTCAGCGGATGCGAAACGTGCCGGTGGGAAATTCCGTAGCAGGCGGGCCTACCGGCGTTGGTTAAAACGGCAGGCGGGGACAGACGCGCGTCCGGAGGCGGGGCTTGATCTGCGCAACGGCATGGAAACGCTCGAGCAAAGGATGTTGCTCTCAGCGACGCCTGTGTTCGAGTTATCCAACCTGCTTGCCACCAACGGGGGCGACGGCTCCCAGGGCGTGGTCATCAACGGCGTGTCGTTGGGCGACCGCTCGGGTGTCTCGGTCAGCTCAGCGGGGGATATCAACGGCGACGGGTTCGACGACATGATCATCGGGGCGTTCCGTGATGCGCCCAACGGCGCGGACTCTGGCGCGAGCTACGTCGTCTTCGGCCAGGCCGGGGGGTTCAACGCAAGCCTTCAGCTTTCCTCACTGAACGGGACCAACGGCTTCAAGATCAACGGCGTCGCGGCCGGGGACTTCTCGGGTCGTTCCGTGGCCGCTGCCGGAGATGTGAATAACGATGGTTTTGACGACGTGCTCATCGGCGCGTTCGTCGCCTCGCCCAACGGTGCCGAGTCCGGGCAGGCGTACGTGGTCTACGGCCAGGCCGGTGGGTTCGCGTCCACGCTGGAGCTGTCAGCGCTCAACGGGGCAAACGGTTTCACTATCAACGGCCTGAGCGCGGGCGACCGCCTTGGTTTCTCGGTCCGTGGCGCCGGCGATGTCAATGGCGACGGGATTGACGACTTTATCCTCGGCGCTTCATTGGACGCACCCAGCGGGGCGGCCTCGGGCACGGCCTACGTCGTCTTCGGGCAGAACGGCGGCTTCGGCACGAGCCTGGATCTCAGCACACTCAACGGCACTAACGGGTTCGCGATCAACGGCGTGTCCGCCAACGATCAACTGGGCGTCTCCGTCAACGCGGCGGGGGACGTCAACGGCGACGGGATCGGTGATGTGGTCGTCGGCGCGTTCCAGGACGACCCCAACGGCGCGGACTCCGGGGCGGCGTTCGTCGTCTTCGGTGCCACCAGCGGTTTCGCCGCGAGCTTGAACCCAACGACGCTCAACGGGACCAACGGGTTTGTGATCAACGGGCAAGCCACACTGGACAACGCCGGCCGATCCGTCGGGTCCGCGGGCGATTTCAACGGCGACGGCTTCGGCGATGTCCTGATCGGCGCGCCGGTAGCGGCCGGGTCGGTCGCCGGGTCGGGCAGCGCCTACGTGGTGTTCGGCCACGCGGGTGTGTTTGCCTCATCACTGAATCTCTCGGCCCTGACAGGGGCCAACGGTTTCAAGCTAAACGGGATCGATGCCGGCGACCGGGCCGGCCTGGCGGTCAGCGCCGCGGGTGACACCAACGGTGACGGTCTGGGTGACCTGCTCGTCGCCGCCGACCGGGCGAATCCTAACGGCACACGCTCCGGCGAGACGTATCTGGTCCTGGGCCGTTCAACCGCGGTGCCCGCCTCGTTGAACCTCTCGGCGCTCGCCGGGGCGGACGGGTTTGTCCTCAACGGGATCGACCTGCAAGACAACTCGGGGACCGCGGTCCGTGCCGCGGGCGATGTTGATGGCGATGGGTTTGGTGACTTTATCATCGGCGCGTTCCTGGCGGACCCCAACGGTGGGGAATCCGGTGAGAGCTACCTGGTCTTCGGCGGCGACTTCTCGAACGCGGTGACCCACCTCGGTTCGGCATTGGCGGACGGCCTGGTGGGTACCGGCGGCGCGGATGTCATCGTGGCCGGACGCGGCGACGACATCGTGACCACCAACGGCGGGGCCGACGTAGTCCGGGCCGGGCAGGGCGACGACGAGGTGATACTCGCCGACACCACATTCAAACTTATAGACGGCGGGCGCGGGGCCGACACCCTCAGGATCAGCGGTTCCGGCCTGACCCTGGACCTGACGGCTATCGCGGACAGCCGGATCACCGGGATCGAAACCATCGATATCACCGGCGGACCTAACACACTCACGCTCGATGCGCAGGAAGTCCTTAACATCTCCGGCTCCAGCAACACGCTCAACGTGGTGCGGGATGTCACCGGCGTGATCAACTTCGGCGCGGGCTGGACACAGACGGGTTCCCAGGTCGTCAACGGCAACCAGGAAACCACGCTATCACAGGGCAACGCGACACTGATCATTACGGTGCTTGCTGACATCGTTGACCCCGTGGTCACGGTCGATCACCTGGTGACTGAAACGCGCTCGCCGGAACTCACCGGCACGGTCAGCGACCTGGACCCCGTGGTCACGGTCGATGTCACGGTCAACGGCGTGACCTACCCCGCGACCGTCAACGGCGACGGAACGTGGACACTCCCCGCCGGGACGATCGCCCCCAACCTGGCGGACGGGATCTACCAGGTTCTGGCGGTCGCGACAGACACCTCCGGGAACATCGGCAACGACCAGGCCTTTGATGATTTGATCATCGACAACGTCACGCCGGTCGTGACGGTAGACCCGTTGCTCGCAAATACAGGCTCTCCCCAGTTGACGGGAACCATTGTCGATCTGGACCCCGCCACAACGATCAA
>JAJDCV010000152.1 GCA_029260675.1 Phycisphaeraceae bacterium | reverse complement strand
CGATGTTGAGGGCCGGGTCGTTGCTCTGGCCGGGATCGACCAGGCGAAGTTTATACGGCAACGTCACAGTGCGGGGCTCGGGATCTCGATCCGCGACGAGTGGTGCAATCGAGGCCTGGGTACGCTGCTCGTGCGAGAGCTTGTGGGTTGGGCGCGTGCGCATCCCGGGTTGGAGCAGTTGACGCTGTGTGTGTTTGCGAGCAACCCGCGGGCCCAGGCGGTCTATCGGAAATGTGGTTTTCAGGAGGACGGCCGGCTGCCGCGTCGGGCCAAGGTCAACGGGCGCTATATTGACATTGTCGAGATGAGCCTTTGGCTTGATGAATCGGGGGCGAGGTCATGAGTTTCACCCATCGGATCGACGATGAATTGATGCTGCGTCAGATCGAGTTGGGGCATTGCGAGGCGTTGTTCGCGGTGGTGGATGCGAATCGCGATGCGCTGCTGCCTTGGATGCGTTGGGTGAACGAGGTGACGGATGTGGAGTCGGTCCGCGCGATGATTGGTAAATGGCTTGAGATGAAGGCCCAGACGGGGTGCATGAGCCTTGGGATCGAACTGGATGGCGAGCTGGTGGGTGCGGTGTTTCACGTTCGGCCGGACCTGACCAACCGGCAGGTAGAGATTGGTTACTGGTTAGCGGCGTCCGCGCGTGGCCGAGGGGCGGCAAGCCGCGCAGTGGGGGCGATGCTGGATATTACGTTTGGTGAGCTGGGTTTTAACCGGGTCAATGTAAGGGTTGCGCCTGAGAACACGGCGAGCCTGGCGCTGGCGGAACGGCTCGGGCTGACACGCGAGGGCGTGTCGCGTCAGGCGTGGTGGGACGGGCAGCGGTTCTGGGACGCGGTGGAATTCGGGGTGCTGGCTGAGGAATGGAAAGGCGGCGGGGAATGACGACGAAGTCTACGGTCGATGAGATCCGTGCCCGTTTCGATCAGGACGTCGAACGGTTCAGCAACCTGGACACGGGTCAGGAAGCGATGCCCGCGGCACCGTTGATGATGGACCTGATCGCGGAGGCGGCTACGGTGGTGACGCCCGGGGCGCGGGATGTTCTTGACATCGGCTGCGGCGCGGGGAATTACAGCCTCAAGCTGGTGGAGCGTTTGCCCAGGTTGAATATAACGCTGCTGGACCTGAGCAAGCCGATGCTTGACCGTGCGTCGCAACGTGTGGGTGATGCGACAAGCGGTAGTGTTTGTACGGTACAGGCGGACGTGTGCGATGTTGAGTTGAACGACGGGGCATATGACATCGTGGTCGCCTCCGCGGTGCTGCACCACTTGCGGACGGACGATCAGTGGGAATGGGTCTTCGAGATGGTCTATCGGGTCTTACGGCCCGGCGGGTCGTTCTGGGTGTCGGACCTGATCGAGCAGTCGCACCCGGCGGTGCAGTCGATGACGATGCGGCGGTACGGGGAGTACCTCGTGTCCCTGCGTGGTATGAAATATCGGGACGCGGTGTTCGACTACATCAAGAAGGAAGACACGCCTCGGCCGTTGCTGTATCAGATGGACCTGATGCGTCGGGTCGGGTTTGTGGATGTGGATATTCTTCACAAGCACGGCTGTGGAGCGGCGTTTGGGGGCAGGAAGGGCCGATAACCTTTGGGTGAGTGAACCCGCTATCAGCACGCTTCGTATAAAGGTCTGTGAGGCAGGGGCTTGGGCGGGTGGTGCCCGGGCCGACAGACACGGCTAGAATGACCCGATAGTTACCTAAGAGGGGACGGGCCCGTATTTATGAGCACCACGACCAAGCCTCCGGCCATCGGAGAAACCCAGTTGCCTACGACCGTTCAGGGCCGTGACCAGACGGTCAAGCACTTTGTTCTGGACACCAACGTCCTGCTGCACAATTCCGCGGCGTTGTACATGTTCGACGACAACGAGGTCGTGATCCCGTTCACGGTCCTGGAGGAGTTGGACAAGTTCAAGAGCATGAACGATGACAACGGGCGATCTGCGCGCGAGGTGATCCGTCAGCTCGACCGTCTGCGTGCCAAGGGGCACCTGACGCAGGGCGTGATGTGGAACGGGCACGGGGGTCGGATCCGTGTTGAATTTGCGGTGGAGGATCGGCCCAAGTGGCTCAAGGAAGACGTGCCGGACAACCGGATCATCGGCGTGGCCTGGGGTCTCAAGGAGCGGGGCCTGCGCACCGTTCTGATCACCAAGGACATCAACGTCCGGCTGAAGTCCGATGCGCTGGGCATCCAGACCGAGGACTTCGAGGCGCAGAAGGTCGATAGCGATCGGCTGTACGCCGGCTACCTGTCGTTGGACGTCCCGTCTGCGATCATCGACACGCTTTATGAAGAGAAGCAGCTGGAGACCCATGAGCTTGCCCCGCACCTTGTCGAGCAGACCGAGGACGGCGGAGAGATCCATCACGAGCTTTATGCTAATCAGTACCTGGTCTTAAAGGATGCGATCGACGAGTCGCACACGGGGATCGCACGTCGTCTGGCAGACACGGACCACGCGATCCCGATCCACGGGCCACGCAAGCCGGTATACGGGATCATGGCTCGCAACGTGCAGCAGACGATGGCGCTGGACCTGCTGCTGGATGATGAGGTGAAGCTGGTCACGCTGCTGGGTTCGGCGGGCACGGGCAAGACGCTGCTGGCGATCGCGGCGGGTATGTCCAAGACTTTCAACGAGCACCGCTACGACAAGATGCTGGTCGCCCGGCCGATCATGCCGATGGGCAAGGACATCGGGTATCTCCCCGGCGATAAGGACGAGAAGCTCTCCGCCTGGATGCAGCCGATCTTCGACAACCTAAGCTACCTGATGTCGACCCGGGGCAGCGGGACACAGCACGCCGACTCCAAGCCCGCCGAGCAGCGGCTCAAGTCGCTGATGGAGTCCGGACAGCTGGTGCTCGAGCCGTTGACCTACATCCGTGGGCGTTCGATCCCGCACCAGTTTATGATCGTGGATGAGGCCCAGAACCTCACGCCCCACGAGGTCAAGACGATCGTCTCCCGTGTCGGCGAAGGCACGAAGATCGTGCTGACCGGCGACGTGGCGCAGATCGACAATCCTTATCTGGATGCGTCAAGCAACGGGTTGTCGTACATGATCGAACGGCTCAAGGGCCAGCCGATGGTCGGGCACGTGACGCTCGCCAAGAGCGAGCGCAGCGAGCTGGCGAGCATCGCCGCGGACAAGCTGTAGGCCACCGTTTGCGGTTTAGCGCGGTTGATCCCCATTCCCAAACTGTTTAGCCCCTGCAGCCACGCCGGTGAACGCCGCGTGGCCGCGGCGGCTACACCATGAACCTATTTTCGGGTCGCGGTGTGGGGTTTGCACCGCTTGCGGTTTGGCGCTGGTAGAATCATCACCATGCAACTTAAGCGCACCTTCTTGTTGGGCGTGATCGGGTCGCTGTCTCTGGCGGCGTTGATCGGGATATGGGCGTTGTTGTTCGATTCATTTTTCGGGATCGAGGAGGAGGTCTTCGGGACACTCGGTAGTGTATTGCTGTTCTGCCTGCCGGCGATGGCCGCGTCGGTCATGATCGAGAAGCGCCACTGGACACGGGTCATGGCCTTTGATCTGATTCTGTGCCTGGTCGGCGTCTTCTTTTATGTCCTGGTCATTTGGGATATTTTGCCGTGGCGTCTGTTCAGCCACGGCTGGTTCAATGATTTCATCTGGAAGACCATGATCCTGTTGGTTACCTGGGCGGTGGTTCTGCCTTGGACGGCGATGCTGGCGATATGCAGGTTCCGAAACTGGTTTAATAGGATCAGGATTCTGTCGATCGTTTTGGTGTTCGTGACTGCGGCGATGATCAGCTTTGGTGTGATATTCGATCCCAATGAGGATGTGTACATCAGGGTTCTGGGGGCGGTAGGTATTCTCGCCGCCCTCGGCACGATCACCGTGCCGATCCTTGCCAAGGTTGCGGGGATCGACAAGGACGCCGGTGTTGAATCCACAGCCCTGGATATCAAGATCACCTGCCCGCGTTGTCTGTTGGAGCAGACCGTCAGCAGCGGCCATTCGCGGTGTTCGGGGTGTAAATTGCGGTTTGAGATCAAGATCGAGGAACCCCGCTGTCCGCGGTGCGACTATCTATTACATAAGCTGACGGAACCGGTGTGTCCGGAGTGCGGGTTTGAGCTTGGGGATGATGAGGTTGTGAAAAACGGGGTCAGCCGTGAGCCAGGAGCACACGATGAGTGAGACTGAAACAACCCGGCAGACGAGCGGTTCCGTGAGTGGTGGTAGCAAGCCCAGGCGCCGCTGGCTAAGGCGTCTGCTTTTAGTTGGGGGGTTGCTGTTGGTATTGGTGGTGTTGCTGGTGCTGTTGGTGCCGACGCTGCTGAGTACGGGTATGGGGAAGGGGTTTGTGTTGGGGGCGGTCAATGACAGTATCGCTGGCGAGGTCGAGGCGGATGGGTTGAGCGTGGGTTGGTTAAGCGGGCAGAGCGTGACGGGTGTGGTGGTGCGCGATGCCGATGGCAACGAGGTGGCGCGGGTCGGGCGGGTCGATTTGCCGGACGCTTCCTTGTGGGGTTTGGTACAGGGTGGCTTGGCGCTCGGTGAGTTGCGCATCGAGACGGTGACGGCGGACATCGTTGGGTACGAAGACGGGACGACGAACCTGCAGCGTGCGTTGGCCGGTCGGGGTGGGGCCCCTACATCATCCGGCAAGCCGTCTTCAGGCAAGAAGACAACCCCGGGTGGCGGCACGGCGAGCAGTGCAGCCTGGCCCGAGGGGTTGTCGCTGGGTGTGGTGGTGCGCGATGTGGACATTTCGTACCGGGCTGACGGGGTGGCCGATCTGATCCGATTGACGGTGCCCCAGGCGGATCTGACCGCAACGGATCCGGCGCACCTGGTGCTGAAGCTCAACGCCGAGTTGAGTCAGGCTGATCGTAAGGGCTCGGTCACGGCGGATGCTCAGGTGGACAAGCTGTTTGATGCTTCGGGTGTTTATCAGCCGGGCCAGGCGGTGGCGCGGGTTGATGCCAAGGTGTCTGATCTGCCGGTCGACTTACTGGATGCGTTGATGAAGCAGGACGGCAGGCTGACGGCGCTGCTGGGGCCGGTGCTCAATGGCGGTGTCTATTCAGACGTGACTGCCAAGGGGGGCTCGGTGGATGTTACGGCTGTGACCGAGCACCTGGACATCGAGGGGGAATTCGCGTTCGACGACGCGGGGGTGACCGGGGTCGGGACGTCCTACATAAAGCTGACACTGACGCCGCAGGCCTGGGCGGTGCTTTCGGCTAAGGGTGACAAGCCCGCCAGCACGCTGGCCGAGCCGGTGGCCGTGGCGATCGAGTTGGCCGGGTTCGGCCTGCCGATTAACGACAATGGAATCGACCTGGCGAGCGCGAACGTTGATCTGGGATTAACCGTGGGTGATGCCCGTTTGCTGATCGACCAAGTCGGCGAGGTGACGCTTGGCTCGACCACCGGCGGGATTCACAGCGCACAACTGGGCAAGCGGCTGGCCGCTACATTCAACACGACCAGCTCGATCAACCGCAAGCCCGGGGGTGTGAAGCTGAAAATCGAGCTTACCGACCTGATCGATGATGAGCAACGGATCAATACAACAGGTCTGTCGGCGAAGATCAACGGGGCGCTGACCAATGCACCGGTGGCCGCGGTGCTGGACGAGTTGATGCCGGGCGTGACGCACGGGCTGGCGACCCGGACGCTTGGCCCGACGGTCGATGCGGATATCAACGTGGTCGCGGGGCCCAAGGCCGACGGGGACGGCATGGCGGGGTCGTTCAACGTGGACCTATTGACAACCGGCGGCGAGGCCGGGCTGCTGTCGGCCCTGATCGGCCAGTTTTCCACCGGGGGGCTGGAGGCTCATTTCGATCTGGCTGACGGGTCGTATGCGAAGTTCGACCTGACCCCGGGGTTGATTGAGGCTTATCGGGAGGTGATGGCGGCGGACAGCGGATCGGAAGAAACGCCCGGGACTTCGGCTGTAGCACTGGGCGGGCCCGCGAGTTTCAGGCTTGAGTTTACCGAGGCGCGGGCTGAACTGATCGATACGGGTACGAGCTACGAGATCATGCCGGAGAGCCTGAGGATCCAAGGGAAACTCACAAGCCCACGGGTGAAACTCAACCGTGAAGACGCGCTCGCGGCGACGTTGCGGGACATGCTGCTTGCGCTCGACATCGATGTGGATACCGGCGTGACGGGTTTGGAACTCATGGCCGGGATCGAATACCCGACCACCGATGCGGGTGAGGAGCCTAAGATGGGGCAGGTCCGGTCGGTGACCACACTCAAGGGCGTGCTGACGGCAGAAACAGATCTTGATCCGGATGATGTATCGATCCAGACGGACACGCATATCCGGCAGGCGCCGATCGATCTGATCGATGCGTACTTCGATATGGGGGGTGAACTGGTCGCTTCGATCGGGCCCAAGGCGCGGATTGATGTGGTCGGGACGTATTCACTGGGCGATCTGATTGACGGGCAGGGAAGCGGTGGGATCGACCTGGCGATGGTCAGCCGTGTCGCGTCGGCGGATATGAAGCTGCTGGTGGAGGACGGCCAGTGGAAACTCAAGGCCGATGCGCCGATGAAATTCCAGGTCACGCCGAGGTTGTCGCAGGTAGTGCTCAAGAAGGTCAACCCGTTTTTGGGTGGCGCGGTGTCCGCGAAGCTTCCGATCGGGGTGACGCTCAAGCAGGAGGGGTTCTCCGTGCCGGTGAGCGAAGCGGAGATCGCGGATGTCAATGCCGACATCAACCTGGAACTGGGCGAGCTGGACCTGCGAGGCGAGGGGTTACTCAAGAATGTGCTGGAGCAGTTGGGTGTGGGTGAGCGCAGCCTGCTGAACGTGGGGTTCAGCCCGGTGTTGATCAACCTCGCCGACGGGAAGCTGTCGTATAAAGACCTGACGATGAGTCTGGACGACGTGGTGCTGGGTTTCTCCGGGGAGGTGGACCTGAGTAACGAACGGCTGGACCTGAAGATGACGATCCCCGGCTCGTCGCTTAACCATATCAAGTGGCTAAGAGGCGCGGTGGACCCCGGGCATGTGATCGTGGTCCCGCTGACCGGGACGTTTGATAAACCGGTGATTGATATCAAGCTGCTTAGCGGTGAGATCGCCAAGGCGGCGTTGCGTGGGCAACTCAAGGGCGCGGCGGGGGATGCGATCGGCGATAAGATTGGTGGTGAAGCGGGCGCGGTTGTCGGGGGCCTGTTGGACGAATTTTTAGGCGGTCCCAAGGAGCAGGGCACTGCCGAGGACACCGATGTGCCGGGTGCGACGCAAGAGGAGGCCGACCTGCAGCCAGCCCAGCCCCAGGGCAAGCCGGCTGTGGATCGACCCTTGACGGATGAAGAGCGTCAGGCACGCCGTGAGCGCCGACAAAAACGACGTGAACGTCTTGAACGCGAAGCGGCCGAGCGAGAAGCTCAGCAGGCAGAGCCCTGACAAACGGCCTAGAATCAGGCCTGACACTAACTTTCAAACCTTATTAATTAAGCACGCCGTTTATGACAACACAGACCCCGACCGGATTTGATGCCGCGACGATCCCGATGCAACGCCGACGCTTTGGCCGAACCGGATTGGACATGCCCGTTTTTAGCTGCGGGGGGATGCGATACCAGGACGGGTGGAAAGACAAGCCTCTGAACGAGATCGCGGACGGGTTTCAGGACAACCTGGAAGCGACGATCCGCCGAGCGGTGGAGCTTGGGATCAACCACATCGAGACGGCGCGGGGTTACGGCCCAAGCGAACGGCAGCTGGGGCTGGTCCTGCCGAAGCTGCCGCGCGACAAGATCATCGTGCAGACCAAGGTTGGTCTGGAGAAAGACCCGGAGGTCTTCCGCAAGAACTTCCACGAGTCACTCGAACGGCTGCAACTGGATCACGTCGACCTGTTCGGCCTGCACGGGATCAACGACAAGGAAAGTTACGAGTGGGCCTGCAATCCTGGCGGGTGCTTCGATGTAGCGCAGGAGCTGCGCCGCGAGGGGAAGCTGCGATTCGTCGGGTTCTCGACGCACGGGCCGTTGGACGTGATCCTGGACGCGATCCGGCACGGCGAAGCGGAGACCGGCAAGGGGTTCGACTACGTCAACCTGCACTGGTACTACATCTTTAGGCGGAACTGGGCTGCGATCGAAGAGGCGACCCGGCGGGACATGGGGGTGTTCATCATCAGCCCGTCGGACAAGGGGGGGATGCTCTACAAGCCTTCGGACAAGCTGGCCGAGTTGTGCAAGCCGCTGCACCCGATCGTATTTAATGATCTGTTTTGCCTGATGCAGGACAAGGTACACACGCTGAGTGTCGGTGCGGCGAGGCCGAGCGATTTTGATCTGCACATGCAGGCGCTGTCGTTGTTTGAGCAGGCGGGGGAATTGACTAAGCCGATCGATGCCAGGCTGCGTGAGGCGATGCAAGAGGCGACCGGTGTGGGACACCCGGAGGATATTGGCCGGGAGATGCCGATGGATCACGCAAAGGTGCCCGGGGAGTTGAACCTTGAGATCATGCTGTGGCTGCGGAACATGGCGGTCGGTTGGGACATGATCGACTACGGGAAGATGCGGTTTAATCTTTTGGGTAATGCGGACGCCTGGTTCCCCGGCGGCAAGCCCGGCAACCTGGAGGAGGTGGACTCCGGCGATCTGGTCAAGGCCGCGGGCGGTTCGCCGTATGCCCAGAAGGTTCCGGCGTTGCTGCGTGAAGCGGTTGACCTGCTTGGGGGTGAGGAGGTCAAGCGGCTCAGTGAGAGCGGGTAGAAGAGGTGGGCTGCCGGGCGTGCGCTAGGGCATGAGCAGGCCCAACAACAGGCCGACGATAAATAATGCTACGAGGTAGTCCAATACCCATAGGATGACGATCAGGTACAGCGCTTCGAGGCCCTCCAGGTCGAAGAGGACCGACAGCAAGGTCCAGTAGACGCCAAAGGTCACGAACCAGCCGACAAAAGCGCCCATGATCCCGCCGATCAGGTAGGCGATGATGGCGCCGAGGGCCGTGGGCCCGATGACCACGGCGACCATTTTGTATAGAGCCATACCCAGGGGGCCGAACGCCACGTCCAGGAGCTTCACGGCGAGGATCATGCCGACCAGAAGCATGGGGATATTGATTGCCAGTTCAACCCCGATGGCGATGACCGCGCCCACGACCCCTTCTGTTGGGTTGGCGGCGAAGCTTAATTGCTCGATGAAACGCACGGTCAGGCCGACCACGATGAGGATCAGGGGCAGCCAGAGGTCGATGAACCGGCTGGAGCCGACCTCATCGTCGTGGTCTTCCAGCGCCCGTGAGATGGGGCTGGTGCCGATGGCTGCCATGGCGCTGCTGATGGCCGCGCTGCCTTGACCTTTACCGGGGCTAGGTGCATCGCCGTCGGCGACGGCGGTCTGTATGCGTTTGCCTTTTTTGAGGTTGTACCCGCACTTGATGCAGATCACGGCACCGGGATTGATCGACTGGTTGCACGCCGGGCATCGGCCGGTCTGGGCGGCGGCCTTCTGGGCGGCGGACGGGGGGGCTTCGACGATCGACTCGTCGATCCCTGTCAGGTCCAGGTCGTAGGTGTCCGATTCGGGTGTTGGCTCGGTCCTTTGATGGGATTGGGGCAGGGGGTCCACCGCTTCGGCGACCCTGCCGGGCACGGTGGGGATGCGGATTTTTTTAGCGCAGCTTGGGCACTGGGCCTTGCGGTCGGCGATCTGGGTGGACCACTGGAACCGCTTGTGGCAGTGGGGGCATGTGAAGCTTTTGCTTGATCCCTGACTCATTAAGACCCCGTGGACACATCGGAAAAGACCTAGGCTCCCGGGCGGGTGGGGCCTTGTCAAGTCCCGCGTTCCCGGGGAACCGGTAGGGAGCCGCCTTGGCGTGGGGACGGCGGGAGACTATCCTTTGGCCCTGACCACAAGGAAGTGCGAGCCCTCCTAATGACAGTACCCCTCCTGGACTTAAACAGACAGCACGAATCCCTCCTGCCCCAGCTTCGGCAGGTGTTTGAGGAGGTGACCCGATCGGGCCAATTCATCCTCGGCGAGTACGTCCAACGCTTCGAGCGTGAGTTGGCTGAATACTGCGGGGTCAAGCACGCGGTGGGGGTCTCCTCGGGGACCGACGCGTTGCTGGTGTCGCTGATGGCGATGGGGATCGGGTCCGGTGACGAGGTCATCACCACGCCGTTCACCTTTTTCGCGACCGCCGGGAGCATCGCCCGTGTGGGTGCCAGGCCGGTGTTCGTGGATATCAACCCACGGACGTACAACATCCAGGCGCATGACATCCAGGGTGCGATCACGGAGAGGACCAAGGCGATCATGCCGGTGCATCTGTACGGGCTCAGTGCCAACATGGACGCGATCATGGAGGTCGCCAAGGCAAACGACCTGAAGTTGATCGAAGACGCGGCCCAGGCGTCGGGCGCGCGTTACCACGACCGGCCTGTCGGGTCGATCGGTGACGTGGGCTGCTTCAGTTTCTACCCGACGAAGAACCTGGCGGGGATGGGTGACGGCGGGGCGTGTGTGACCAACGACGACGACCTGGCGGAGAAGCTAAGGCAGATGCGTAACCACGGCGCGGACCGTGCGGACCACTTCCCGAGCATCGGGGGCAACTTCCGCCTGGACGGCTATCAGGCCGGGTTCCTCAGCGTCAAGCTGCCACATCTGGATAACTGGTGCGACATGCGTCGCGAGCACGCCGACAGGTACGGCCGTGAGCTGGAAGAGGTGGCGATCACCACGCCGTTTGAGAGCCAGAACCGGCACCACGTCTACAATCAATACACGGTGCGCGTCCGCGGCAAGGGGATGCGAGACGGTCTGCGTCACCACCTGGAGGCGCACGGGATCGGTTGCCGGATTTATTACACCCGGCCGCTGCATCTGCAGCCGTGCTTCGCGGATTTGAATTACGCGCCGGGGAGCCTGCCGTTTGCCGAGGAGGCGGCGGGCCAGGTGCTGAGCCTGCCGGCGTTCCCGGAGATGACCACGCAGGAGCAGGACGACGTGATCTCGTGTGTCAGTGACTTCTTCCTTGCCGAGTGAGGGCATGAATTGACCGAACGGGCGGACAACCCGGAGCACGACCCCAAACCGCACCCGCCGGACGAGCATCTGGACGGCGGCGCGGGTTGGCGTCCGTACCCGGCGACGATGCTCGGGCCGGAGACCGGGACGTTGGCGCGGGCGCACCGGCCCGGCGGGGACACGCTCGTGCGGCTGGACCAGGTCTATAAGAGCTTCGGGACCCTGCGCGTGCTCAACGGGGTATCCCTGGAAATCAAACGCGGCCAGACCACCGTCATCATCGGGCCCTCCGGCACGGGCAAGAGCGTGCTCATCAAGTTGATCGTCGGGTTGCTGACCCCCGACCGTGGCGAAGTCTATTACGATGGGCGGCAGGTGAATAAGATGTCGGCCACGGACCTGGTCGGGATACGCAAGGAGATCGGGTTCTTGTTCCAGATGAGCGCGTTATTCGACTCGATGGATGTCGGGCAGAACGTGGAGTTTCCTCTGGTGGAGCACACGGATATGACGTCAGCCCAGCGTGACGAGCGCGTGGACCGGGTGCTGCGTATGGTGGGCCTGTCGGGTCTTCAGCGCAAGTGGCCGTCGGCGATGTCAGGCGGTCAGAAGAAGCGTGTGGCACTGGCGAGGGCGATCGTCTTGGAGCCGAGGCTTGTGATGTACGATGAGCCGACCACCGGGCTGGACCCGATCCGTGCGGACCTGATCAACGAGCTGATCATCGCGCTGAACACCAAGTTCGGGATCACCAGCGTCGTGGTGACCCACGACATGGCCAGCGCGGCGAAGATTGCGGACCGGATGCTGCTTCTTTACGATGGGAACATCATCTGCGACGGGGACCCGGAGACGTTCTTAAGGAGCGAGAACCCGCTTGTTCAGCGTTTTATCCAGGGGCAGGCGGACCAGATCGAATTGGAGTCGATCCAGCAGGGCCTGGGTACGGAACAGTCCGGGGCGTAACAGGCCGGGAGCCACACGATGAAAGAAAGCACAGTCAGATTAATCGTGGGGGCGACGACCATCGCGGGGATCGTCGGCCTGGCGTGGTTGATGTCGGAGATCGGCGGGCTGTCTCAGAAGTTTGAGGGCGGGTACCGTGTGACGATCCACATGCCCACTGCCGGTGGCCTGCACGCCGACAGCCGCGTCCTCTACAACGGCATCGACATCGGCCGGATCGAATCGGTCGCCCTCCAGACCCCGCCGGATGTCGGGGTCGTCGCCGTTGCGATTATCACCGAGCCCGACGTGCAACTGCCTGATGACGTGTCGATCACCGCCCGTTTTCTGTCGATGCTCGGCGGGTCGGCGGTGGCCGAGTTTTCCCGAGAGCCCGGGCCCGTGGCGGAGTATCTCGCGACCGACGGGTTGGCGGTCGTGGATGGTCAGCCGGCGATGGATTTCTCCGAGGTCGCCAACCAGATGGCCCGGTTGACCGATCAGTTCCAGGGGCTCAGCAGCGAGTGGACGCTCGTCGGCGAAAACATCAACCTGCTGGTTGGACAGCGCAGCACCGGCGAGGTCGATGACGGCGATGCGATGGGGAACCTGGCGACCGTGCTGGCACGTGCGGATCAGCGTTTGGCCGAACTCAGGACCGCGATCGAAGGCGTTAACCAATACGTCAACGACGAAGAGCTCCGGGACGACGTACGCAGCACCGCCGCCAATGCGCGGGAACTCAGCCAAAGGTTTAACGACAGCCTCGATACGCTCCGCACCCGGTACGTCGCGGTCGCCGACGACCTCAGCTCGGTTGTCCAGTCGATGCAGAAGCTGACGGACAAGACCCTCGAAGGCGGGGGGACGTTTGGGAAGATGATGAGCGACCCGGCCCTATACGAAAACCTCAACGACGCCTCGCAGCGCCTCAAGGCCGCGATTGACGACGTACGGCTGCTGGTTGAAAAATGGAAGGCCGAGGGGCTGCCGGTTCAGTTTTAGGAAGAGCCGTCAGCTGTTAGCCATTAGCGTTTAGTCAGAAAATGATCCGTGACCCTACATGATTACAAGCACGCTTGTGTTTTGTGTTCCCACATGCAACATCGAAAAAGCCAAGAGCTAATGGCTAACAGCGAATAGCTTCCTCCCAATGAAATACGTCATTATCATTCCCGACGGTGCAGCGGATTTTCCGATTGACGATCTGGGCGGTAAGACCCCTCTGCAGGCCGCTGCGACACCCAATACCGATCGTCTCGCGCTGATGGGCCGACTCGGCACGGCTGCGACGACACCCAAGGGCATGCCCTGCGGCAGCGATGTCTGCACGATGAGCCTGCTGGGTTACGACCCCGTCAGGTATCACTCCGGGCGGGCGCCGCTTGAGGCCGCGGCGCTGGGGATCGAATTGAACGACACCGACTGGATCTTCCGCGTCAATTTCGTCACCGTGATCGACGGGAAGATGCAGGACCACTCGGCCGGTCACATCTCCGATGAGGAGGGTCGTCGGCTTTTGACCGATTTCGCCAGCCGCGTCGATCTGCCCGGCGCGACGCTGTACCCCGGAGTGAGTTACCGCAACATCATGGTTGACTCGTCCGGGCGGGACTGGTCCGAATTGGTCACCGTCCCCCCGCACGATATCCCAGGCGAGCCTTTACTTCGGCACCTGCCGGTCGGTGGCGAGAACGCCAAGCTGCTGCACACACTGATGGACCGTAGCGCAGAGCTGTTCGGTACGCATGAAATCAACCTGACCCGCCAGGAGATGGGCGAACTCCCGGCGACTCACCTCTGGCCCTGGGGGCAGGGGCGCAAGCCCTCTATGCCGGGTTTCCAGTCTCGCTTCAAGCTGCGGGGCGCGATGATCACGGCCGTGGACCTGCTGGCGGGGATCTCGCACTTCATCGGCTGGGACCGTCTGGATGTCCCCGGGCAGACCAGCTACCACGACAACGATTACATCGCGACGGGCAGGCACGCCATCGCCGCGATCGACAACTACGACGTCTTGTGTGTCCACGTCGAGGCCCCGGACGAGGCCAGTCACGCCGCCGACGCCACGACTAAAGTCGCTGCGATTGAAGCGATCGATAAACACGTGGTCGGCCCGATCCACGAAGCTTTACAAAAGCGTGGTGAAGACTGGCGCATCCTGCTGCTGCCGGACCACTACACCCGTATCGACAACCGCAAGCACGACCCGACCCCGGTCCCGTTCCTGATGGCGGGAAAAAACGTCCGCTCCGTCCGCGAGGTCCCGTTTAGCGAAGAGAACGCCGACAGCTCCGACCTGCACATCGACTTCGGGCACGAGCTGATGGAATACTTCCTGCACAGCGGGCTGGGATAAGAAAATCAGGAAATGGTAAAAGCAGGAAATCAAGAAATAGAAAAGGGCGGAGATTGAGGATCATCGTTCATCGATGAAGCGACACGATTTGTCGCGACGCCTACCGCCCCCAGCCGCCCTTGGCTTCTTCGTCGTACTCCCCGACGATGACGGCGGTGCTGCCCATGGCGTGGAACTGGTCGAGTTGGCGTTTGCCGATGCGGATGGACAGGGTGACGGTGTCGCCTTCGTAGTTTCGGTCCAGGACGTTGGCGCGGTTCTCCAGGAAGTGGATCGCCTTGCCGTCGCCGCTCTTGAGTTGCAATTCCAGTTCGACCGTGCCGCCCCGGGCTTCCTTGAGGACCGCGTCGGTCACGGCGTCGAGCCCTTCCTGGGTGATCGCGCTCAGCGGGAGGCTCCCCGGATGCTCCTGCTGGATAACCAGCAGGTCGGCGTTGTGCGTCAGCAGGTCAGTCTTATTCAGGAGCAGCAGCCGCTTGGGCTCGGTCGCGCCGATGTCGTTCAGCACCTCCATCACCGTGCGGTACTGCTGCTCGGCCCTTGGGTGTGAGACATCCAGCACAACTAGCAGCAGGTCGGCGTGGATGGCCTCTTCGAGCGTTGCTTTGAACGAGGCGACCAGGTGGTGCGGGAGGTTGCGGACGAAGCCGACGGTGTCGGAGAGCATCACCGCATCGCCGCCGCCCAGGTCCCATTTGCGCGTTCGGGTCGAAAGGGTGGCAAACAGCTTGTCGTCGGCGTAGGCCCCGCCATCCTGCCCGGAGGCGGATTGGATGGTGGCGTTAAAGAGCGTGCTCTTGCCGGCGTTGGTGTAGCCGACCAGGCAGACGGTGTAGAAGTCCTTGTTGCGTGCCTGGACCTCACGGGTCTTTCGGCCTTGCACTTCCTTGATCTCGCGCTTGAGCTGCGCTTTCTTCCGTTGCACGATCCGGCGGTCGACTTCGAGTTGTTGTTCGCCGGGCCCGCGTGTGCCGATCCCGACGGGCGAGCCGCCGGCGATCCGCTCGAGGTGTTCCCACATCGCACGCAGCCGGGGGTACGTGTATTCCAATTGGGCCAGCTCGACCTGAAGCCTCGCCTCGTGGGTCCGGGCGCGGGCGGCGAAGATATCCAGGATCAATTCGCTGCGGTCCAGCACCTTGCGCTCGATGACTTTTTCGATGTTCCCGATCTGGGATGGCGACAGGTCGTTGTCGAAGATGACGACCTGCGCGTCGTGGACGTCGCACATGATCTTCAGCTCTTCGACCTTGCCTTTGCCGATGAACGTCTTGGCGTTGGGCTTGCTGAGTTTCTGCATGAGCTGGTCGCAGCAGATCGCCCCGGCGGTGTCGGCCAGGGAACGCAGCTCCGCCAGCGGGTCGTGGGGGTCCGACCCGTCGTTGGGCAGCAGCCCGACCACGAGGACCGCCCGCTCCCGCTGGACCGCTAACTTTTCTCGCTGCATCTGTGACAAGCCGATCTCCCATACGCCATGCGGTCCGATGCGATTATGGACCTGGAAAATTCATTCAGCCTAGTTTACCGACACTTCCGGACAATTCAGAGACAGCCAATGCTCCGCCGAATCGGCCGGCCGGTCGCCCGTGGACGCCTTCTCTATCTTCTGCATCGCCCGGACCATGGATTTATCAACCATCGCGTGGTCAATACAGCTGTCATCTTTAAGCCCTAACGCGGTAAGGGCGCGGATCGTGTTATCGTCCACAAATATACGCATGACCGGCTCGTCCAGTGATACGTGATACTCCGTCATGCTTGGCGGGGGCAGGCTATCCGCCAAATTTTGAACGGTCCGGTTATGGCATTCGAGCGGGTGTGCCTCGACCACGACGACCCGCACCGTTGGGGACGCAGACGATACTTCGGCCGCTTCCTGTGTGTCCACCCGATCATCCAGCAGGGCGATGTATACCCCCGCGTGATCGGTCCCCAAGCCCGAGTCGGGTTGAAAGTCTTTGTCCAGGGCCAGGGATGAATAAGTAATGCCGTGCTCGTCTAACAGACTACCGAGTATCTGATACATCTCGGCGAAGTGAGCGACCAGCACCGTCGTCTGGCCCGGCGACGTGCTTTCCATCGCAATACGCATCAAAGCTTTTAGTTTCGCCTCTTCACTAAGCCACACGTGGAATCGGAGGTGAGGTTTCGAGTCAGATCGACGTAGCCAGTTAAACATGCAGCGGTCCCCGTTTAGTGATTTACTTTCATTATGACACAGTGCAGTCCACGAGCCATCATGGTCCCGCCAAAGGTGCGTACAGGTCCGACCTATCATCGGGCAGCAGGGCAGCGACCAGGACCGCCCGCTCCCGCTGGACGGCTAGTTGTTCTTGCTGCATCTGCGTCATAGCCCAGCCATTCTAGCGGAGCATGGCTGGTGCCGGGCGGTAGGAGCGCAAGCGCCTACCCCGCGACATCCAGGATCAACTCCCTAGCTTCTTTGTTTTTAGTCTAATTACGCCACAGCCACTCCTCCCCGTGTGTCATGCCTCCGGCCCGACCACCGGCTCACGACCACCGCAATCTATTATGGCTTTTCTAGAAAAGCCATAATGATAATGAGGTCCTTTTTAATGCCGCTCCACGCCTCTTGACACGCCCATATGTACGGTATATGTTAGGTATTTATGGGCCCGCTTCGTTATCTGTTTCTGGACATGAACAGCTACTTCGCGTCGGTGGAGCAGCAGGACCGTCCGGGGCTGCGGGGTCGGCCGGTGGGGGTGGTGCCGACGCTGGTCGCGACCACCTGCTGCATCGCCGCGAGCTACGAGGCCAAGGCGTTTGGGGTGAAGACGGGGACGGGGGTGCCCGAGGCCTGCCGGCTGTGCCCGGATATTCAGCTGGTCGAGGCCCGGCCCAAGCGCTACGTCGAGGTGCACCACCAGATCGTCGAGGCGGCGGAGTCGTGTCTGCATATCGACCAGGTCTCATCGATCGACGAGATGTACGGCCGACTCTTAGGTGACGAGCGCCAGCCTCAGCGTGCCGCGGAGATCGCCCACGGGGTCAAGTCCGCCATCCGCGATCGGGTCGGCGAATTTGTCCGCTGCTCGGTCGGGCTGGCGCCGAACGTCTGGCTGGCCAAGGTCGCCACCGACCTGCAGAAGCCCGACGGGATGGTGATGATCCTCCCCGAGCAGATGCCCGAGAAGATCTGCACGCTCAAGCTCACCGACCTGCCGGGGATCGCGCGGGGGATGCACACCCGCCTGCAATGCCACGGCATCCACACAGTCGCCCAACTCTGTGCGCAATCCAAGGCGCAGCTATCGGCGATCTGGGAGAGCAACGTGCTGGGCGGCATCTGGTGGCACCAGCTCAACGGCCACGACCTGCCGTACCAGCCAACCCATCGGCGGACGGTGGGGCACTCGCACGTGTTGCCCCCGAAGTGGCGCACCGACGCCGGCGCTCGGGCCGTGTCGGTCCGCATGATCCATAAGGCCGCTGCGCGGATGCGCCGCATGGACTACGTCGCCAGCCACCTGACCGCAAAGGTGCGGTTCATGGACGGCCCAAGGTGGAAGCGCCGGGCCCCGCTTGGGCTCTGCGGGGATACGCTGACGATGCTGCGCGTCTTCGCGGATTTGTGGCGCGACAAGCCCCTGGGCACGCCGTTGCAGGTCGCGGTGCAACTGGACGGCCTGGTCCCCCTGCACTCGGCCCCCATCCCGCTGTTCGCCGAGCCCCGCCACCTCGCCGACCTGGCGGTCGCGATGGACCGCATCGACCACAAATTCGGCCACCACAGCATCTACTTCGGCTCGATGTTCGGCGCCCAGTCCACCGCACCGACACGTATCAGCTTCACCCAAGTCCCGGGGGAGGATGAATTTTAGCGTAGCCACACCCGTTGAACATCTAATGCTCTGTGATAGCCGCGGGCCGACGGCCCGCGGGGCCCGCCGCGTGTCACGCGGCGGCTACGAAAGATTCGTTGACCGCTTACTTAGGATCATCCCCGTTCCCACGGCCAACACGACTAGAGATGCCGGTTCGGGGATGATCGCGACGAAGACGCCGGATGTGTTGTCTGTGAAGCGGAGCGTGAAAGCGAGTTGGCCGGCGTCGTTGAAGGCGGGGGTTGGCATGAATGCATTGGACCCGCCGGTTGCCAGGTTAATGGTGCTAATCGTGCGGAGGTCTTCGATCAATGGGTCATCGTTGACATCAAACAAGTCACCCGAGCGGACGATCAGTGTGAGCAGGCCGTTGGGGTCGGTCGCCCATATGCCGCGATCATTTGTGTCGTCTACGCCGGTCCCGGAAAGGCGGCCCATGAACGAGGTCTGGCCTGCGCCGTTGAGGACGGGATTAACACCATTAAAGGTGCTATACCTCACGCCTGGTGCCGTACCCGGTGCGGCATCGAACTGACGTGCGATCAGGCTAAGCGAACCTGAACCTTCCGACCAGAGGCCGCTGTTATCTAAGGCGCTTACACCCGGACCTGTGAGGGATCCTGCAAACGCGATCCGACCCGCGTCATTTAGATCGAGTGCCCCAAAGCTGCTGTACACCACATCTGCGGGCAGGTCGATTGCGGTGTCGCCTTCACGTGCCACCAGGCCCAAGGAGCCGGAACCCTCCGACCAGAGGCCCTTGTCATTCGAGAGGGTGATACCCGGGCCTGTGAGCTCTGCTGTAAAGGCGGTCTGGCCGGCGTTATTGAGTGCGGGTGCATTAACGCTGCTATACACCACCCCCGGGTCGGTGCCCGGAGCGGTGTCGCCGGCACGCACCAGCAAGCTAAGCGAGCCGGCCTGGTCCGACCAGATACCCACATCATTGGTGTGGTCTACGCCGGTGCCGGTGAGCGTGCCCCAAAATACCGTCTGCCCTGCGGTGTTGAGCAAGGGTTCGGCCAAGTTGCCAAACACCACGCCCGGGCCCGTGCCCGCAGCGGCGTTGCCCTCACGCGCGACCAGGCTAAGCAATCCGGAACGCTCCGACCAGATACCCTCGTCATTTGTGACGTCTACGTTGGTGCCGGTGAGAGGGGCAAGGAACACCGTCTGCCCCACATTGTCGAGCAAAGGGTTGAAGGTTGTAGTACCAAAAGAAAATTGACTGAACGTAGCACCCGCAGACGTGCCTGGAGCGACGCTGCCTGCGCGCGCGAGCAGATTCAGCGAGCCTGAACCCTCCGACCATAGGCCTGTAAAGTTCGTACGGCCCACGCCCGTGCCGGCGAGAGAGGCACTGAATGCCGTCTGGCCCGCGTCATTGATTTTGGGTGTAAAAAGGCGGAAGTACTCCACGCCCGCTCCGGCACCAGGCGCGGCGCTGCCTGTCCTCGCGACCAGATTCAGCGAGCCTGAACCCCCCGACCAAATGCCGGTGATATTCGTGAGGTCCACGCCCGGGCCGGTGACGGAAGACCGGAACGCGACTTGGCCGGTGCTGTTGAATGCGGGGGCGCTTGCGATGACGCCGTACACCACGCCCGGGCCTGTCCCCGGTGCGGCGTCGCCGGTCAAGGCTCGGGTGTCATAGGTGACTGCCGCTTGAGCACCGATGGCGGTGAAGTCAATCATCCCCGCCACGGCTGCACCGATAGCGCACGATCCAAACAACTTCCTGATCATGGTTCAATCCTTTCAATGTCCGTGTTCCCGGTTCACATACAGCAGTCAGGATTTCTCCGCTTCCCCCGATAGGGCAGCCAATGAGGATTTGGCTGATTATCATGGTGCCATATGTCACAATACATGTCAATAGTTTTGTGAGTGTTTTTTGTAAGGTCAAACTGTGATCTTGTCCAGGCTCAAATTGATCGACAATATAGTTCACGGTTTGCAAGAGTGATCGGGGGGGGTAAGGTTACGAGTCGATCGCCGACGGTCAACGGGTCATCACACCCGGGCAAGACCGGGGCTATAAGAGTGATGGAGGGGCTTGATTTCGGGCGTGATTCTGGGCCGGTGGGGGTGGGGAGTTGATCTTTTTACTTGGTTTGCATCCTATCTAGGGCTCGGATACGCTATTGGGCTCGACTGGACCCCCGGACACCCTCCGGATATTGCTAATTGGGTGTCCCTTAGAAACCCTCCGAACCGCGTTTGAGACGCTGAAAAGGGCGATTGCCATGCCACGAGTTTGCACGTTTACCGGCCGACGGACCACCGCGGGCAGAACCTACACCCTCCGCGGTAAGGCGAAGTACCTCGGCGGCGTGGGTACGAAGATCACCGGCAAGACCAAGCGGACGTTCAAGCCGAACATCCAGACGGTCACGGCCCTGGTTGATGGGGTGCCCACCCGGATCAAGGTCTCGACCAAGGCGATCAAGAGCGGCCTAGTCGTCAAGCCCCTGAAGCGCAAGTACGCTTACCGGCCCGAGGCGGCGGCCGACGCCAGCTGAGCCCTGAAATATCAAGTTTTTTCCGGCGGGCAGACAAGATTTGCTTGACCGAGACGACCGACCCGGCAATCCTATTGGGAAGAACCGGGGGGCCGGGCAGCAGCAGTTCCCGCGGTGACGACAATCGATGAGGCCACCCACCACACCGGCCCGATTGCGACCAGATTCTCCGCCGATCAGACCGACTTAAAACTTACACGCACCGCTATTCACCGCTCGCGTCAGACCCGACGCCACGACGGACCGATGCGCATGCCGATCCGCGAAGACATCAAAGACCGCGTCCAGCAGGCCACGGACATCGTGCGCCTGATCGGCGAGCAGGTGGCGTTGCGTCCCAAGGGCAAGGAGTTCGCGGGGCTGTGCCCGTTCCACGACGACAAGAACCCGTCGATGCAGGTCTCGCCGGCCAAGCAGATTTATAAGTGCTTTAGCTGTGGGGCTGGGGGCGATGCGTTCAGCTTCGTGATGAATTACCACAAGATGAACTTCCCCGAGGCGATCAAGCACCTGGCGGAGCGTGCGGGGATCGAGGTGCAAGAGCAGAAGGGTTCGGGGTTCGGGGATCCGGGTGCGGGGCCCAGCGAGCGGAAGCAGATCGCCGGGGCGAACGGGCAGGCGGTGGAGTTTTTTAGGGCATTACTGAAGCATCCTGAGCACGGTCAGGCGGCGCGGGAGTACATCGAACGCCGGGGGATCAGCCCGCAGATGGTGGCTAATTTTCAGATCGGCTACGCGCCGGACCGGTGGGACGGGTTGGTTCAAACGATCCAGAGCAAGGGGTGGGACGCGGCCGGGATGGAACTCGCCGGGCTGATTTCGCCTAGAAAGCAATCCCCGAACCCCGAATCCCAAACCCCGACCCCCGACTTCTACGACCGCCTGCGTCACCGGCTGGTGTTTCCGATCTTCGATGCGATTGGTCGGCCGATCGCGTTTGGCGGGCGGAAGCTGCGCGAGGAGGACGAGCCGAAGTACCTGAACAGCCCGGAGACGAAGCTGTTTAATAAGTCGGCGACGCTGTACGGGCTGCACCTGGCGAAGAAACCGATCATTGATAGCAAGACGGCGGTGATCGTCGAGGGGTATACGGACGTGATCGCTTGCCACCAGGGCGGGGCGAGGAACGTGGTCGCGACGCTGGGCACGGCCTTGACGGGTGAACATGTGCGAGAGCTTCGGCGTTATGCCGAGAAGGTGGTGCTGATCTTTGATGCGGATGAGGCGGGTCAGAAGGCGGCGGACCGTGCGGTGGAATTGTTCCTGACGGGTGATATGGATGTCGCAATCGCGGTGCTGCCGGAGGGTCTGGACCCGGCTGATTTGATGTCGCGCGAAGACGGGCGGGCACAGTGGGACCAGGCGGTGGCGACGGCCCAGGACGCCTTGGCGTATCAGTTTGCCCGTCTGGGTGAGCAGATGGACTCGTCGACGACGCTGACCGGCCGGCAGAAACTGGCGGATGCGTACCTGACGCGGCTTGCTCAGTTGGGTCTTGGGCGGGCGGGGACGCTTCGGCGGGCCCTGGTGGTCCAGCGGCTTGCGGGGCTCTTGCATATGGGCGAGCAGGCGGTCAGCGAGCTTTTGATCCGTAAGACCGCGGCGGCGAGGCAGGCCCCCCGGAATACCCCCCGGACGGCTCCCGGGACATCCGCACAGCCCTCAGATGCGGATATACCGGTGGGTGAAGATGGGCGATTTATGGGGATCGATGAGTCCGAGGAATATGTCCCCGCGGAGGTTGCCTCGGGCGAAACTCGACGTAGACTTAAAGCGTTGGAACTGGCGGAACGGCAGGTGATTGGATGCCTGATCCGGGACAATCAGCGGTTTGGACAGGCCCTGGGAGACGGGCGGACATTCGATGAGGCGGTCTCGTCGGCGGATTTTGTTACGCCGGAGAACCGCCGGTTGTTCGAGCGTGTGTTTGATCGGCTTGGTGCCGGTCAGGCGGCGACGCTCAAGGGGCTCCTGGGCGATCTGGCGTCTGATGGAGAGCAGGGCTTGTCGGATATTTTGACCCAGGCAGATGCGGATGTTGACGCGGCGACGGGAGATCCCGGGGGGCGGTTTGATCAGCTTGGGCAGGTGCTTGTGTTGGCGGCCCAGGCCTTGTTGGACCATCATCGTGAGGCGCAGTACCGGCAACACAAGCAGACACTCGCCACGGGCGGGGAAGCCGGTGGGGACGGGCCGGACAGCGCCCAACTGCTTCGGCGGATGATCGAGCACCGCAGGGACAACCCCTCCCCGGTGCGTATCGCGCGCGTCAGTAAGTGACGCGGTCTGTGTTGAAGAGGTTTGGTTAGCGAACAAGGCCTGTTGCTGGGAAAACAGGTGAGAAGACGGCAGAGGGGATTGGGAAGTCGTCGGCGCGGCAGGGAAGCCGTAGCGGGTAACGACAGGGACGCACGCCGCAGGGACACGTACCCCGCGGCCACACGAGAGGCGGCGGTTGGCGACAGAGCCGACCGCGTATGTAAGAGGCAACACCCTTGATTAACGTATTACACCCAGCGGTCCTGGAACTGATCGGCGGCGGACGGAAGCGGGGCTTCATCACCTTCGATGAACTCAACGCCTTGCTCCCCGATGCGTACGTCGATCCTAAGAAGGTCGACGACCTGCTCGTGCGGTTTGCGGTGGAAGGCATCAAGCTGATCGACACCATCTCCGTGCCGAACGAGTTTCGGCCGAAGCTGATCCATCACGACGCGGACCCCGAGCAGGAGCAGGAAGACGCCAACGGGGGCACCGACGATGAGGGCGATCCCCTGCTGACCGCCGAGCAGGCCAAGGCGGAGTTCGCCCAGGCGCTGCAGGACGCGGTGAGCAAGCGGATCGACGATCCGGTGCGTATGTACCTCACCCAGATGGGCGAGATCAGCCTGCTGACCCGCGAGGAAGAGATCCGGCTGGCGAAGAAGATCGAGACGACCCGGATGATCTTCCGCCGCAAGGTGTTGGAGAACGACTACTCGATCAAGAGTTCGGTCGAGGTGCTCGAGCAGGTTCACGAAGGCGACCTGCCTTTCGACCGTACGATGAAGATCTCGACAGCTGAGGACGACGCCAAGGGCAAGATCGCCGCGAGGATCCCGGTCAACCTAAAGACGGTCAAGCGTCTGCTGGACCTGAACCGGATGGGTTGGGACGAGCTGGACGCCTCGGGCCGGATCGCCAAGGCCCGTGCCCAGGACATCAACGAACGCCTGGCGACACGCCGGCGGAAGATGACGACCCTGATCGAGGAGCTGAGCCTGCGTACCAGCAAGGTCCAGCCGCTCTTGAAGAAGCTGCGTTCGATCGCCAACAAGATGACCGAGCTGCGCAACACCGTCGCCAAGGCCAGGGACTTCCCCGACCGGTACGACCCCGAAGACATCATGGTCATGCGTGAGGAGCTGGCGGGGATGCGCAGCCTGGTGCTGTGCGAGCCGGACGAGCTGGTCGAGCGTGTCCGGAACATCACGATGGTGTTCGACGAATACGAGCAGGCCAAGCGAGACCTCTCCGGCGGTAACCTGCGTCTTGTTGTGTCGATCGCCAAGAAATACCGCAACCGCGGGCTGTCGTTCCTGGACATCATCCAGGAGGGCAACACCGGGCTGATGCGCGCGGTCGACAAGTACGAGTACAAGCGGGGCTACAAGTTCTCGACCTACGCGACTTGGTGGATCCGTCAGGCGATCACCCGTGCGATCGCCGACCACGCCCGGACGATCCGGATCCCGGTGCACATGATCGAGACGATGAGCAAGCTGCGAAACATCGCCAAGAACCTCTTGCAGGACCTTGGCCGTGAGCCGACGATCGAGGAGATCGCCGAGGCCGCCGAGATGCCTGTTTCCGAGGCGAGGCGCGTGATGAAGATCAGCCGGCACCCGATCAGCCTGGATCGGCCGGTCGGTGAGAGCGAGGACTCGTACTTCGGCGACTTCATCGAAGACGAGGCGGCCGACAATCCTTCCGAGACCGCGACCAGCGACATGCTCCGCGGCCGGATCGAGCAGGTACTCAAGACCCTGACCTACCGTGAACGCGAGATCATCAAGCTCCGCTACGGCATCGGCGACGGGTACACCTACACCCTCGAAGAGGTCGGCCGGATCTTCAAGGTCACCCGCGAACGTGTCCGGCAGGTGGAGGCCAAGGCCATCCGCAAGCTCCAGCACCCCGTCCGCGCACGCAAGCTCCAGGGCTTCGTCGACGGCACGCTGGAAGAGGAAGAGATGATGCGGTCGTAGCCCGGATGTCGAATCGGATCCTTTGCAATACGCCGCCAATAGGAACACACCAGACCCACTCGAAAGGGTGGGTTTTTCCTTGTAATTACAGAGGTGCAGAGGGTATAATTTGGTTTTGTATCTTGTCGGTTGAATCTGGAAGTGAGGGGCGTAGATGAAAAGGCCATCGATCGCGTTGTTGTTTGCGGGTTCCGCGCTGGTCAGCACCCAGGCGTTTGGGATTACGCTGGGGCAGTCAGATAATTTCAATGACACCACCACCCAGAACTGGGTGTCCGGTGAGCCTAACCCCGTTCCCCCGGCCAATGTCCAGGACACCGGGCAGCTCGGTGTCGGTGACCACGTGCTGCACGTACAGTCCACCAGCGCGTTCAGCGGCGCCGGTTCACAGCCAACCATCTTCAACAACGCGCAGTGGACCGGCGACTATATCGCCGCGGGCGTCAACGCGATCACACTGGACGTCAACAACTTCAGTTCTGTGACGATTAACCCCGGCCTTGAGATTCACGGCCCCGCGGGCGCGCACTTCACGCTCAACGGCCCAAGCGTCCCCGCGAACAGCGGCTGGGTGACCGTCACCATCAGCCTCGACCCGGGTAACTTTTCCGGGGCCAGCCCCGCGACCTCGCTGGCGGGCATCACCGAACTACGCATCCGCAACATCGCCGCCGGCACCGTCATCATCCCCGCCGACGCCACTACCGCCTACTTTGACAATATCACCGCCGTCCCCGAGCCCGCGTCGTTTGCGCTGTTAGGTCTGAGCACATGTGCGCTGATACGGCGACGAGGCTGAATGACTATCCCAGCATGATTCAAGAACACTGAACCCACCCGGACAGGTGGGTTTTTTCTTGGTTGAGAACGGTGTTGATCGTGCGGGGTTCGATTGAAACTCTTTTCCCTCACCCAAAACAATCCCCCGGCAAACAACCTTTTGCATTAACCGTTCCGGCCTTGCTGTAAATCGGCTCGCCGTCCAGACTTGGGTTGTTCTTCACCCTTTTCAAGGAGCCAAGCCATGGACGGCGAGCTTTGGTATGGATGCTATCGTCTGCTGCGTCGGGTGCA
>JAJDCV010000151.1 GCA_029260675.1 Phycisphaeraceae bacterium | reverse complement strand
CTTGCCGGCGAAGAGCTGCCCTACACCAAGACCGCCAGCAAGGGCTGCGGCATCAAGCGTGTGCACAAGGCCGAGTAACGTCTGCTGGTATAGCCAGCGACGTCATCACGGCGATACATAGTGGAAAATCATAAACCCCCTACCGCCCGCGATCCTTCGCGGGTTTTTTGGGTGCCTCCACGGGCTCGGATCACCGCGAGAAGCGTAACTGCATGCCAACCCACGCCCGGCGTAACGCATTAAGCTTTGGCCGCCGGGTCAGCGTGTCGTACCCACCCCAGGCAATCATTCCAAGCGTCGCCCGTGCTTCGTAGGCCATCCGCCGGTACGCCCTTCGTAATTCAGGCGGGAGGTTCGGATAGATTGCACGGCTTTCGATGAATAACGGTTCGGTGCGCTTCGCCAGTTCGCCCATCGTTGTGCGGTACGGCTTGCGCAAGGCGAGCATCCCGGCCCGGGGCATCGAGGCGCAGTCGCAGGAACCGGTCCGCTGGTTGCCCTCACAACCCCGGTCTGTATCCAGCTTCACCGCCTTGACCATCAACGACAGATCGAGCCCGTGGCGGGCGGCGATGTCTCTTGGGATAAATACGTGACCTTTATTGAAAACGTCCACCCGCACGTCCTGCCAAAGACGGGTTAATAACGCCGCGGCACAGGCTGTGTCGGATAACTCAAGCACTTTTGGATCGGTCACACCCTGCGTTTCAAGCATCTGCCTGGCTGGGCCGACACAACCGTGGCAGTCGGCCAGCAGTTCGTCCCACGTCCGGGGGTCGGGCGATGGGGTCTGGATGTCAAACTCGAGCAGCTTCAACACGGGCTCCATCGTTTAGATGACAAAACTGGTGGCCGATAATCACCCTGATTTTACATCGGGTCCGGGTGGCGGATCTCGTAGCGCACCGCGGCGATGTCCGTTTGTAACGATTATGCCGGTTACACGGTGCCAGAGCTTAACACAGGGCCCCGACCACCCGATGTAACCAGCGAAGACGGCCGGTTATTCACTTGGTTTATCCTTATGCGCATTGCTTTAGACGCACGCACGATCTACGCCCCCCAACGCCGGGGGATCGGCAAGAGCCTGCTGGAGCTGTACCGGCACCTGCCCGACGTCCGCCCGGACTGGCGGGTGATCGCCTACCACCGCAGCGACTGCCCGGTCGATGCCCTGCTGCCCGAGCCTTTTGTGACACCCCGGATGATCGAGATGCCCGGCGACCGGTTCAATGCCTGGGACCGTTTCCGCCTGCCGTTTGCGTGCCGGCGCGACCGGGTCGACGTCCTGCACTGTCCGGCCAACCACTGCCCGGACTGGATGCCGATCCCCACGGTGGTAACGATCCATGACCTGATCCCGCTGGACCTGCCCGAAGGGCAACCGGCCAAGCCGACGCAACGATTCGACCGCTCGGTCCGCACGGCGTGCCGGAAGGCGTCCGCTATCACGTGCCCCAGCGAATACACGCGCAGCCGGCTGATCGACGACATGAACGCCGACCCGGCGCGGGTGTTCGTCACGCCCTGGGCGGACTTCGGCAAACCGCCGTCGGTTGACCTGGCCGGCCGGATCAGGATCTTTGAGAAGTACCGGGTGGAGCCGCCGTTCATCCTGCACTTCGGCGCGGCCGAGTCGCGCAAGAATACCCGGCGTGTGATCGAGGCGTGGGCGGGGATGCGCAAACAGATCAAGAGCCGAGCCCGGCTGCTGATCGTCGGGCTGGACGCGAAGGCCCAGGCGGAACTGGCTACCTGCACCGCCCGATTAGGGATCGAGTCGAGCGTCGTGCTGCACGGCTTTGCCGACGAGGACGATATCCCGGCGTTGATGCGGATGGCGGACGTGCTGGCGTACCCGAGCCTGTCCGAGGGGTTCGGCCTGCCGATCCTCGAAGCGTTCGCGGCCGGGACCGCGGTGATTACCAGCGACCGAACCAGCCTGCCAGAAGTCGCCGGCGACGCGGCGCAGATCGTCGATCCCGAGGACTTCAACACAATCACCAAAGCCATGCACAAGCTCCTGACCGACCCGGTCTACCGTAGGGAACTGGTCCGGCGTGGGCTTTCGCAACTCAAGGATTTCAACTGGCACCGAGCCGCCGAGGCTTTCGCTAAGGCCGTCGAGTCCGCAGCCGAAACCAGCCCGCAGCGCCGGCGCCGACGTTCGCGTGCCGCCTGATACACCGAATCATGCCCACAACGAAGCCACAAACCGACGTCTTGTTCATCAGCGAACAGCCGCTTTGGCCTCTGGACCAGGGCTACCGCGTGCATGGCTGCCAGATGGCCAGGGCCCTGAGCGACCAGCGTCTGTCTGTGAAGATGACGAGCCTTCGGCCATCGGTCGGCTGCGATCAGCCGTGGCTCAATGAGATGATCGTGGATTGGCCTGAAGCAAACCCTGAGGACCACCATAAATTCCTGCAAGGCTGGACCGGGCCCGGCGCAAAGCTGCGTCACAAACTCGCAAAGCATCAGGCAATGGAACCGCAAGAGCTCGCGGGGCTCATCCCGCTGATCCGTGAGCTAAACCCAAAGGCCGTGATCGCACTAGGCCAGCACGGCCCGATTATGTTGAGGGGGCTGCGTAGTGCCTTCCCCGAGTTGACCACCGTCTGGTACGCCGCCGATGAGCCGGTGTTCTTTCAGCTTTCGTGCCTCCGCCGTGAAGGGATCGGCGCACTGAAGCACCGCGCCTACCTCGCGGGGTTGTATGGCGCGTTGCAGACGATGTTTGCACGCGGGGTCGACGGAGCGATCGGGGTCAGCCCGACCGACACGTGGCTTCTGAAGCGCACGGCCGGGGTCCGCCGTGCGGTCACCATCCCAAACGGCGTGGACACCGACTTCTTCCAGCCGAGTCATACCCGGCCGCGATCGTGCTCGCTTGTCTTCTGGGGCCGACTTGACTTCGAGCCCAATGCCGACGCCGTCCGCTGGTTCGCCCGCCGGGTCTGGCCCAGGCTTCGCGAAAGGCAGCCGCAGGCACGCTGGCAGATCGTCGGGAAGAACGCCGGTGAAAAAGTACGGCAACTCGGTGAAATCCCGGGTATCGAGTTCGTCGGGGAGGTAGAGGACATCCGAACCCACGGGCACACTGCACAGACGACCATCCTGCCGATGCGTTGTGGCGGAGGGATCAAGAACAAATTGCTGGAAGCCGCGGCGATGGGGTTGCCGATCCTGGCGTCGCCCAGGGCCGTCAAGGGGCTATCCTGGCCGGAGCACACCTCCCCTGTGCGGATCTGCCGCGGCCCGGATGAATGGGTCTACCAGATCGAGCGGGTCTGGTTCGACGGCGTGTTGGCGAATACGCTTCGGCGCGACGCCCGGAACTGGGTGCTCCAGCAACACACCTGGCCCAGCGCCGCCAAGCAGATGATCGGTTTCCTGGAAAGCCTCGGCGGGGCCGCGTTCACGGAGGATCATCCCGCCGAAGCACGGGCGTTGAAACTATCCACCGCCGACTCCACTGCCTTGCGACACGCAGCCTGAACGGATCACTCCATGGCCTGGACATCGATGCATTTCGCGGCGGGGATGTGTGGCGGCGCAGCCGTGATGGCGGTCCCGTGCCTGTTTCTACGCCGGGGCTGGCGTCACATCCCCCTGGCCATGACGCTGGGGGGGATATGGGCCCTGCTCCCGGATGCCCCGCGCCTCTGGCGGGAAGACTTCACCTCCCTGCCCTTCGCAGGCACGCTCGGGGCCAAGGACCTGGAGGTTTGGCTGCACTCGATCGGTGATCTGTTCTTCATGCACCGCTCGTTGGATGCCCAGCCCAAGGAGTTCGCACTGCTGGGCCTGTTGTTGATCGTCGGTCTATACAACCTCTGCCTGGTAGGGATGTTGTGGCACGCCCGTCGGTTGCGAACAAAGATTAGCCGACAACCCCGCTTGCTACCCGAGAGGCGACACGATCGAGGCTCGGGCAGCCCCCCGCCAACTCTAAACCATGCCCAGTCCGAAAGAAGCCGTTCGGATCCCCCCGCGCGGTGTGATGAAAGCCCGGTCGCAGAGCGCATCGGCTCGGGTTAATCGATTTACAATTCCCACATCAGAAAAGATTCACCAGACCCCCCGATTTCCTATGTTTTGGGGCGTGGCCGGTGTATATTTGGTGTTGCGCCAAGGGACTTGTGGCATGTGACATGCACTTCTGTGGGGATCACATATCAGGGAAGGATGTGAAGCATGGCTGATAAACGAGGGGAAACCTGGCGGTTTGAAGTCAGCTGCCCACACGCGGAACGGATTTTCCTGGTCAAGGAATCCCATGGCGGCAAGTCGTGGTTACCGATGACGCCCAAGAGCCAGGGCAGTTGGACGATCGATGACTGGTTATTGCCCGGCAGATACCGGATGACCTACTTCATCGCTGAGGGCACGACCTATTTCAACGGCGGATCGTTCGGCCTGGTCGGTACACGCGTGGGGCCTAGCGACCCCGACGTATTCGTCGAGTACTTGGGGCAGCCCCTGCCCGCATGACAACCTACTCACCGCTCCCGCTTACGAGCCGCGGACCGAGCCGACCCTTCTG
>JAJDCV010000150.1 GCA_029260675.1 Phycisphaeraceae bacterium | reverse complement strand
CAGAAGGGTTCTCTGTATTTCTGGTGGGATTGATCGCGGGATATCCATGCACCGATCCCGGATTCACAGTACCCTGTGACCTACACGTCTTCGCTCATCTTTGGAGCTGGTGAGATCGGAATGAACAGGGTTACACGTAGCAGCGGCATGGCCTTAACTCACACGGACCGCGTGGGTCGGGTGGCGGTGGCGTTGTGTCTGTATGTTGCATGGGGGTTGAGCGCGTCGATTGCCCGTGCCCAGTTCGGCGAGGTGATCGCTTTTGAATCGCCGGGGGAGACGACGTATTACCTGGACGCCCAAACGGGTGACGATGAGAACACGGGGACGCGCCCCGAGCGGGCGTGGAGGTCGCTGTCGCGGGTGAATTCGACGCGCTTTGCAGGGGGCGACAAGATACTGATCAAGGCGGGGACTACTTATCACGGGCGGTTGTGGCCCAAGGGATCGGGTCGGCCGGGCGTGCCGGTGGTGATCGACCGCTACGGCGACGGCCCGCGACCGGCGATCCACGCCGGGGGGAAGACCTCCGAGGCCCTGCTGCTTGAGAACACGCAGGCCTGGCACATCCGCAACCTGGAGTTGACCAACACCGGCGACGAGTCCGAGGCGTTTCGTTACGGGCTGAGCATCGTGGTGGAAGACATGGGTTCGGCCGGGGACTTTAAGCTTGTCGATCTGTTCATTCACGACGTCAACGGCACGACTGAGCCGGGCCTGGGCGAGGGGGCGGGGATCATCTGGCGCAACCGCGGGGCGATCACTCCCACACGCTTCGACGGGCTGCTGGTGGAGCGTTGCATCGTCCGGGACTGCGGGCGCAGCGGGATCGTCGGCGAGAACGGCTTTAGGGCCCGAGACCGCAGGTTGGCCAACCTGAACATCATCGTCCGTGAGAACGAGGTCTCGGCGGTGGTGGGTGACGGGATCCGTCTGGTCGGTTGCGATAACGCGATGGTGGAATACAACCGCGTGCGTGCTGCGGGCGGCCTGGCGGACGGGCTGGCCGGGGGGATCGTGCTGGCGGATTGCGACCAGACTTTGGTGCAGTACAACGAGGTGTGGGACACACGGGGCGCGGACAACGCGGCGCTGCGTTGCGGCAGCAACAGCCGGGGCAACACGTTTCAATTTAACTACACCCGCGAGAACGCCGGGCCGATGGTGGCGGTCCGCTGCGAGGCGCCCGCTGCTGACGAACACAAATCCCGATCATCCCGCGACCAACACGCCGGCCAGCCCCCCACCGATGCGGGGAACACGGACACGGCCATCCGCTACAACATCAGCCAGGACGACCGCGGCGCGGTCAGGCTCGCCGGGCCGGTCACCGATGCCCGGATTCATAACAACACGATTTACACCGGGCCTGACAGCGATACCGTGTGCATCGCCCTGCTGGACGAAGATGGGTCTCCCATGGGGACGGTCCTGGCCAACAACGTTTTTTATACCCGGGGCAAGGCGATGCTGGACCTGGGTGGTTCGGCGGACATGCAGATCCATCACAACGCTTACTTCGGCGATATCCATCGGCCCGAGGCTGAACAAGAAGCGGTCACCGATGACCCGCTGCTGGCGGACCCGGGAACCGGTCAGGCGATGGAGGACGGCCTGGAGGACTACCAGACCCTGCCCGGCTCACCACTCCGCGGAGCGGGCATCCGCTTGAAAGGCCACGGGAGCCACGATTTCTGGGCAAACCCGGTCCCCGCGGGCACCACGGTCGATATCGGGGCGTTTCAGGCCCCGTCCGATAACGCTGAGCCGCCCGCGCAAGCGGCCCAGGAACCCTGAATCAGCCCCGATTTTCCTTGCCCAACCCCCCTTACGCGGCTACACTTACGGGGTATCCGTGGGGCTACAAATTGGACAGTCAAGCTCTTTATAGGGCATGGGAAGGAGTTTCCGAGGTGATGTCTATCCGTATCTCAAAGGTTTCGAAGTTGTTCTGCGTCGCGGGCGCGGCGACCTTGCTCGTGCTGACCACGACACCGGCCCAGGCCCAGCAGTTCTCCGGGTTCCGCAACAGCCGGGTCGGCACACTCGGCGACCTCTCAAGTATCAAGCTCCGCCCGCTGATCCGCCCTTTACCCGGACTCAGCTTCTCGACACTCGGGCTGTTCGGTGACGCGGAGGCCTTTCGGCCATTCGAAGCGCCGGATCTGTTTATCTTCGCCATCCCCAACTTCTCCGGTGCGGGGCTAGACTTCAACGGGGTGACGTTTGACGAATACCTGAACCTCGTTGCGAACAGCTATGAAGTTTCTGACCGGGATATTTATAAGAACGCGTTTCTATTCAACAACAGTTATTCTGTCGCGAACAATCGTAATTTCTTCAACTTCTACGATGACTTAACGGGGGTATTCGATCTGTTCCTGACCGATAGACAAGCGTTTTTTGATGCCAATCCACAGTTGACCGCTAATGATCGAATCAGGTTCACGTTGGACCCAAGTGCACTCCCGTCAGACCTCAATGATGCGGCATTCAATCGGATCCACGCGGGTGACTTCCTGGCTGGCGGCGGGTTCTTTCCGCTGTCGGGCGATCCGGTGACCCCGACGAATCCCGAAGACGTGCCCCCACCGTTCGAGCCGATTGACCCGGTCTTCACCACGCCGCTGATCCCCAAAACAGCGGGGGCCGGGGATTCCGACACCAACACGGATACCTCTAGCGCCGGTGAACTCGCGGGCATCATCGGTGACTCGACGGGCCTGACACTGGATGACACCACGGGCTTGGCGGCGGTGCCTGCCAGCGCAAGCCAGGCCGCTGCCGCCCCGGCGGCGAGCGTCTCGGTTGTCCCCGAGCCTGCGACCCTGGGCCTGCTGGCGGTGGGCTCGTTGGCGTTGTTTGGCCGCTCACGGAGGCGGTGAATACCGGGAGCCTGGCCGGATAAAGTATGAACCCCACACGCCGGCGGCCGTCCGCCGGTTTTTTATGCGCACCGTGCCGCCCCCTGCTACACCGACAGGCGCGGCAACGCGACCGAGGGTGTAGACTGCTGGGGGTGCCCGCAATGCACAGCCATCCGGGGCCAGGGAGCGGACGACTTGAGCAACACCTCTCGACAACACCACGACCGGATCA
>JAJDCV010000149.1 GCA_029260675.1 Phycisphaeraceae bacterium | reverse complement strand
CTCACCTACGCGATGAGCACGATCGTCGACCGGGCCCTGCCTGACGTGCGCGACGGGCTCAAGCCCTCACAGCGCCGCATCCTCGTGGCAATGAACGACCTGAACCTCACCCCGGGCCGGAAGCACAGCAAGTGCGCCGGCATCGTGGGCGAGACGATGAAGAAGTACCACCCCCACGGCGACGGGGCGATCTACCCGACGCTGGTAAACATGGGCCAGCACTGGAAGGCCCGCGCGATGATGATCGACAAGCAGGGCAACTTCGGATCGATCGACCCGGACCCCCCCGCCGCGATGCGTTACACCGAGGCCCGGCTGCACCGTCACGCGGTCGAGCTGCTGGAAGACCTCAAGCTGGACACCGTCGACTGGCAGCCGAACTTCGATGAGCAGTACGACGAACCCAAGGTGCTGCCGGCCAAGCTCCCTAACCTGTTGATCAACGGCTCGACCGGGATCGCGGTGGGGATGGCAAGCTCCATGCCGCCGCACAACCTCGGCGAGATCTGCGACGCGATCATCGCACTGATCGACGATCCGGAGATCGGCCTGCGCGAGTTGATCGAGCTGGTCCCCGGGCCTGACTTCCCCACCGGCGGGATCATCTGCGGCAAGGGCGGGATCGCCCAGGCCTACGCGACCGGCCGAGGCAAGGTGACCGTCCGCGCGAAGATCCATCAGGAAGAAACCAAGAAGGGCCGGGACCTGCTGGTGGTGACCGAGATCCCGTATCAGGTGTCTAAGAACGCGGGGATTGTCGACAAGATCGTCACGCTGCGCAAGGCGGACCGGATCACGGACATATCAGACATCGTGGACGAGTCGTCCGGCCGAGGCGGGATGCGTGTGGTCATCACGCTCAAGCGTGGGGCCGACCCGACGGTGGTCGAGAACCAGCTCTACCAGATGACGCCGCTGCAGTCGACGTTCAGCATCATCAACATCGCGTTGGTGAAGGGCCAGCCCCGGACGCTCGGCCTCAAGGAGTTGGTCCGGTTGTTTGTCGACCACCGGATCGAAGTGATCCGCCGAAGGACCGCCTACCGCCTACGTCATGCCCAACAGGAAGCGCACCGGATCGAGGGGCTGATCTACGCGGTGTGTGATATCGACGAGGTCATCAAGCTGATCCGTGAGAGCCGGACGCGCGAAGAGGCGATCGACCGCCTGACCAAGCGAGGTTTCCGCATCCCGGCAAGCCACCCGTCGGCCCCGCAGATCCCCGAGCGATTCCTCAAGGCTTCGGCCGAGAGTGACGTGTATCTCAGCCGCGTGCAGGCCGAGGCCATCGGGCGTCTGCAACTGATCCAACTGGTCGGGCTTGAGATCGAAACGCTGGTGGATAACTACGCCAAGCTGATCGGGCAGATCGAGGAGTACGAATCGATCCTCGCCGACCAGCAGCGGGTGCTGGACATCATCAAGGAAGACACCGCCGAGCTGAAGCGGAAGTACGCCGACGACCGCAGGACGGTGATCCAGGCGGGCGAGGTCGGGGAGCTGGACCTGGCGGCGTTGACCCCGGTCGAGCAGGTCGTGGTCACCATCACCCACGCCGGCTACGTCAAGCGGCTGCCGGTCGAGGAGTACCGCGTGCAGGGCCGTGGTGGCAAGGGCGTGATCGGGGCGCGCAGCAAGGAAGACGACTTCACCGAACAGGTGTTCGTTGCTTCGACCCACGACGATCTATTGTGCTTCACCGACACGGGCCGGGTCTTTAAGATCAAGGTCTACGAGATCCCCGAGGCCCCGCGGACCAGCCGTGGCCGGGCGATCGTGAACCTGATCGATCTGAAGGAAGGCGAGCGGATCTGCGAGTTCATGCCGATCTCCGACTTCGAGAAGGGCGAGCACTTCCTGATGTTCGCTACCGCGCAAGGCCTGGTGAAACGGACCGCCCTGAAGGACTACCGCAACGTCAACCGCTCGGGGATCATCGCGGTGAACCTCCGAGACAACGACTCACTGATCGGTGTAACCTGGACGGAGGGCAACGACCACCTGCTGCTGGGTACACACGACGGGATGTCGATCCGGTTTGACGAGAACGACGCTCGGGTGATGGGCCGGAACGCCAGCGGGGTCAAGGGCATCACCCTAAGCGGGGACGACCGTGTCGTGGGCTTGGTCAAGATAGCCCCGGGTGAGGACTCCGATCTGCTGACCGTCTGCGAGAACGGCTACGGCAAGCGGACCGCGATGCACGAGTACCTGGTCAAGAGCGAAGATGGCTCGACCCGGCCGCAGGGCCGAGGCGGCAAGGGCCGGCGCGACATCGTCACCAACGCCCGCAACGGTAAGGTCGTGACCCTCAAGCGTGTCAGCCCGGAGAACGACCTGATGCTCATCACGTTCAACGGGATGATCGTCCGGATCAACGCGGGATCGGTCAGCCAGATCGGGCGCAACACCCAGGGGGTGCGGGTCATCAAGATCGACAGCAACGACCGCCTGGTCGCCGTGGCCCGCGTCGCGGAGTCCGAAGCCGAGGCCGCGGGGGACGATCCACCAACCTAAGCAATATAGGCCTGCCCGATGATCGGGCGGGTGCGTTGAGGGCAGACAGCCGTGTCGATACAAAAGTGGTCAGATCAAATATGGGTCGTCAGGCTGAACGACGACCCGGCGTTCACCGAGGATATGGATCACCTCGCGGACCAGGCGTGCGCCCCGGACCGGATGCCTGACCTCATCCTCGACCTGTCGGCCGTCGTCCACATCGGCAGTTCGAATCTGTCGGCGCTGCTTCGGCTCCGTAAGTTGGCGATCGACCGGGAGACAAAACTCCGCCTGACCGCCCCGCCGGACGCGGTCTGGGCTGTGTTCCTGACGACCGGGCTGGACAAGGTCTTTCAGTTCTCTCACGACACATCGACCGCTCTGGCCGAGTTGCAGATCGGGC
>JAJDCV010000148.1 GCA_029260675.1 Phycisphaeraceae bacterium | reverse complement strand
CGATCATCCAGTCAGCCAGACCCGCCATCTCCGGGCTCGCCAGCACGATGATGTCCTTGTCCGGCTGGTGTTTACCACCCAGGTCGGTGAGTGTTCTTCGTGCCGCTTCACTGCCGTTGGCGGCGACCCAGGCGTTAGGATCTTTCGCGATGGCGTCGGCGGCTTTCGCATCCCGGATGCCGTCGACTTTGAACATCTCGTTGATCGACGGGTCGTTGTGCATCTGCACCTTGCCGTCGCCGTTGAAGTCGAACCAGGCAATCAGGCCGCTCTTGGACCAGCTGTGATACCAGTTGGGCAGTTGCTCTGCGGTCTTGCCGTTGAGCCCGTCGGTGGTGTCGAGCATGTAATACCGGGCAAACGCCGCCGTCGCCGGGGCGGTCAGGTAGAGCAGCGCGATGAAGGTCAAGGCCCAGAACGCGCTCCAGCGAGCGGCCTTGACGGTCTTGACGGTGTAGAAGCGGATGATGACGTGCGGCAGCCCTGCGGTTCCCGCCATCAGCGCTAACGCCACGCAGAAGACGTTGAGTTTGTTCCATCTGCTGCCGGTGAAGGTGTCGGTGTAGCTGGTGAAACCAAAGTCGTGGTTGATCTGGTTGAGTTTGTCCAGGAGGTAGGGCCTTGCGGGGTCGATGGATTCGAGCACCTGGCTGCCCATCCCGATCTGCGGGACCGGTTGGCCGGTGAGCTTGATACTGATGGCGATCGCCGGGACCAGGAACGCGGTGATCAGCACCCAGTACTGGGCGACCTGCGTCCAGGTGATGCCTTTCATCCCCCCGAGGGTGGCGTAGATGAAGACGATCAGCATCCCGATCAGGACGCCGACCTCCAGCGGCACTTCCAGGAACCGGCTGAAGACCACACCGACGCCCTTCATCTGACCAGCGACATAAGTAAACGACACGAAGATCGCACAGATGACCGCGACGAGCCGTGCGGTGTTGGAGTCGTAGCGGTCGCCGATGAAGTCCGGGACGGTGAAGTGGCCGAACTTGCGGAGGTAAGGGGCCAGCAGCAGGGCCAGCAGGACGTACCCGCCGGTCCAGCCCATGAGGTAGACGCCGCCTGCGTAGCCCATCGTCGAGATCAGCCCGGCCATGGAGATGAACGAAGCGGCGCTCATCCAGTCGGCCCCGGTCGCCATCCCGTTGGCGATCGCCGGGACGCCTTGCCCGGCGACGTAGAAGCCCTTGGTGTCCTTGACCCGGCTAAGCCAGGCGATGAACAGGTACAGGCTGAACGACAGGCCCACGAAGATAAACGTCCAGGTCTGGATCGGGTCGTTGCCGAAGATACGCGGCATTACTTAGCCTCCCCGGAAGCCTGGTCATGGCCCGCAGGGCCTTGGCCGGGGTGTCCGGGGGGCTTTCCCCCGTTCCGTAGCCGGGTCAGTTCGTCGTGGTGCTTCTTATCCAGGTAGTTCATCGCCAGGGCGTAGATGAGGATGATCAGGACGAACCCGATGATGCTGCCCTGCTGGGCGAACCAGAACCCAAGCGGGAACCCGCCGAAGGGCTTGTACTGGTTGAGGGTGTCCGCGAACAGAACCCCGCAGCCCAACCCGACGATCGCCCAACACGTCAGCAGCACCGCCATCAGCGTGATGTTGGCCCGCCAGTAGCGTTTGAGGGAGGCCTGGATTTGTGGATTATGTGAGTCGGTCGCCGTGTTTGGGATACCGCCACCGCTGGGTTGGGCGGGGTTATCACTGGGTGGTTCACTCATATTTCAGGTCTCGCCCGATATGCTTGAAAGGATGGCCTGTGAGCAGGCACCGCCGACGAAGCCCAACAGACTTCTCCCCAACCCCCAACCCCGAAACCCGATACTCGAAATTCGAAACCCGAATCAAAATGGAGCCGACGGGGATCGAACCCACAACCTCTGCATTGCGAACGCAGCGCTCTCCCAATTGAGCTACGGCCCCATAGTCAAGGCATTGTGGCGGGAGCCCGGGGAGCGGTCAAATCTCAGGCTGGTTTCGATGATAGGGTCCAGATGGGAAAATACCTGGGTGCGTCTGGCGCGGCGTTATTCACTGACGGCGGCTTCTGACTTCTTCCTGTTCGCTTCGATGCGGGCTTGAATCTTGAGGGAAAGCTCCTGGGCTTCTGCGATCTGTGTGGTAGACATCTGGTCCTGAAAGTAAACCCTGTTTAAGTTGGCGTTCTCGTTGCCACCGGACCGTGCCAAGATGCTCCAGGCGTAGCCTAGGATTAGGTCTTTAGTTATGCCTTCGCCTTCGGAATACATCAGACTCAGGTTGTTCTGTGCATCCGCATCGCCTTGCTCGGCGGCCATCCGGAACCATTTCACGGCTTTGATGTCGTCTGTCGGTACGCCCTCGCCGTTGTCGTACATATTGCCAAGATTATATTGTGCGCTTGCATGGCCCTGTTCGGCGGCCATGCGGAACCACTTCACGGCCTCGGTGTCGTCCTCCGGTACGCCCTCGCCTTCGCCGTACATACTCCCCAGGTTGTTCTGTGCTAGCGAATTTCCTTGTTCAGCGGACATGCGATACAACTTGACCGCCTCGGCGTCGTCTTCTGGGACTCCTTCGCCGTTGTCATACATAAGACCAAGATTAAACTGAGCATCCCTATCGCCTTGTTTGGCGGCTATGCGATACCATTTCACTGCCTCTACATCGTCCAGGACCACGCCTTCCCCGTTGTCATACATAACGCCTAAATTGTACTGTGCGGAAACGTGCCCCTGGTCTGCGGCCTTGCGGTACCACTTCACTGCCTCTACATCGTCCAAGGCCACACCTTCCCCTTCGTCGTACATCACGCCCAGATTGAATTGCGCTACTGCGTGCCCCTGTTCCGCTGCGTCGCGATACCACTTGATGGCTTGAGCATCGTCGATGGGTATGCCTTGGCCGTAGTCGTAGCACTCTCCTAAGAGGAACTGTTGTCCGGCGTCACCGGCTTCTGCTTCGGCTGTTATCTGGGCGATCTGCTCGGGGGTGTAGGTTGGTTCTTCGCCGGCCGCTGGGCTGATCGTAAATAGCAGGATCATCACTACGGTCAGGATCGGGAGATGTCGCATTACGTCCTCCGGGTATTGGGATGGGTGGGTCTCATGCTAGTAAATGATCGGGTGTTGGGCGAGTGGTGGGGTAGGGGGCATCTATGATTTTCGATTGATGATTGATGATTTGGGGAGAAGAACTCCGGGGCTTGTGGGGTCGTAGATACAGGAGGCGAGGTGGGTCGGGTAAGTTGGGTCCGAGAAGGCGAATAAGTTGAGAAAACCCTTGACCTGGGCTTGGTGTCAGGGTTAACATATAGATGATGGATCAGCCTTTGGGCCTGCCCTGCTGCGCGGGGCGTCGGAGGCTGCCGGGTGCAACCCGGGATACTGCCTGATCATTCCTTAATACACAGGCGGGTCCATCACGCAACGGATAGGTCAGTCGCACTTCGTGAGGTTAGCTGAGAGTTTATCCCGGCCCCAGGCGGCTGTGGCGTGGGTGGTGTCCCCGGAAACCCCACCGAAGCACCGAGGACGGTGCATCAGTGGGCCTTGAAGGTGTGATTCCGGGGATGGGTGGGTGTTGGAGCCCGTGTTGGTGATGTCCGTTAAGA
>JAJDCV010000147.1 GCA_029260675.1 Phycisphaeraceae bacterium | reverse complement strand
CTCAGGCCGTGGCCGTTTGTGCATCCGGATTCACAGAAGACCCGGAGGCCTCAGGCGGATTGAACCGCGACCCCGCCAGCGGGATACGCCGGTTGCTGGAACGCCCCGGCAGGTAAGGCGCCAGCCCCGCGGCAACCACCGCGACCAGCACATTCATCAGCGTGTAGACCCACCAATAACTAGCCGGGTCGAACTTCAGATACACCAGGATCCCGGTCGCCAGCATCACCGCGATCGTGATCGGGATCAGGCCCCGCCACGCCAGCTTCATCAGCTGATCGAACCGGAACCGCGGCAGCGTCCAGCGTATCCACATCATGATGAACAGCAGCAGCGTGATCTTCCCGGCAAACACGTTGAACTTGATAAATACAATCAGCAACCCCAGCCACCACGATTGCCCCGCCGCCCCAGCCACCTCAGGCAGCAGTTCCATCCCCGTGAACATCGTGATCAGCGGCGCGATGTCCCACCCGCCCAGGAACAGGATCGTAAAGAACGCCGACCCCGCGATCATGTGCATGTACTCCGCCAGGAAGAACAGCGCCCACTTCATCGAGCTGTACTCGGTGTGGAACCCGCCGACCAGCTCCTGCTCCGCCTCCGCCAGGTCGAACGGCGCCCGGTTGGTCTCCGCCAACACACAGGTAAAGAAGATCACCGCAAGCAACGGGTGCATCAGGATCCCCCACGCCCCGCCCGCCTGCTGCGCCACGATCACCGTCGTGTCGCTGCTGCGGAAGCACAGGATCGCCACCAGCACGCACACCCCCATCGGGATCTCGTAGCTGAGCATCTGCGCGGTCGCACGCAGACCACCCAGGAACGAGTACTTGTTGTTCGAGGCATACGCCCCCAGCACGATCCCGTAAACGCCCAGCGAAGAGACCGCGAGCATGAAGATCACCCCGATACTGATCGGCGCAACCGTGACGATCACCCGACCCGCCTCGGCGATCTCGTGATCAAACAGCGTCAGCCCCGGGAAGTCATACACCCCGCCCCAGGGCACGACCGCCCAACCGATCATCGCCGGGACTACCACCATCACCGGCGCCAGGCAGAACAGGATCCGGTCCACGTGCGGCGGCGTGTAATCTTCCTTCACCAGCAGCTTGATCCCGTCCGCCAGTGCCTGGCCCAACCCAAAAAAGAACTTCGTGTTCATGAAGTTCAGCTTCAGGCCCCGCCAGAGGTTGTCCTGACCGAAGGAAAAGTTGGTGCGGTTGGGCCCGATCCGGTCCTGGCACCAGGAAGCCACCTTCCGCTCCAGGAAAATCAGGTACGCACACGCCCCCAGGATCATGTGTGAAACAATCGCGATCAGGACCAGGCTGACAAAGAACTGTGCGGAGAGCGGGGTGAACATGGGTCTGTTTCTGCTCGTAAAGGTCAGTAGCGTTCAGGCCGGTCGCATCCCAAGGCGTATCATGGAAATACCCGGGGATGTATCCGGGGAACTTATCCGGGGCTATCTCCGGGAGACCGGTCCAACGTCGGCAACACCCGGCCAATGCCGTTACAATCCGCCGACACACCGCCCGTGATTGGCCCCGATGGACCGGAGTCGACAGGTCGGTTTTGAGCACAAAGAGTAGGGCCAGCCCACCCGTGAAGCAAACCACCACCGAACACTCAAAGCCCCAGCCCGAAGAGACGATCAAGGAGACCTTTGAGTCCATCGTCATCGCCTTCATCCTCGCGTTCGTCTTCCGGGCCTACATCGTCGAGGCCTTCGTCATCCCCACCGGGTCCATGGCCCCGACGCTGCTGGGGCAGCACTACCGCGTCACATGTGACCAGTGCGGCTACCAGTTCAAGATCAACTACAGCGACGAGCACAGAGAAAAACGCGACCGCAGCGGTCGGGTCGTGGCGCCGGCTCGCTGGGAGGACGGAGCCGCCTGCCCGATGTGCCTGTTCGACATCGACATGGCCAAGAACGCCCGCCCCCTGCCAGGCGACCGCATCCTCGTACACAAATACATCTACACGGTCAGCGAGCCCCGACGCTGGGATGTGGTGGTCTTTAAGGCCCCACACATGCCCGATACCAACTTCATCAAACGCCTGGTCGGGATGCCGAACGAATCCATACGGCTCTTGGACGGCAACGTCTACACCCAGCCCGAGGGAAAGACCCAATGGAACATCGCCCGCAAGAGCGACAAGCCCAAGGTCCAACGGGCCGTCTGGCAACCGATCTACCACAGCCAATACGTCCCCCGCGACCTGGGTGAACTCAAAGGCCCCGGCGAACGCAACTCGTCAAACCGCTGGTCTGTCCCATGGGTCGCTCAGGCAGGCGAATGGGACATCAAAGGCCGGCGTTCGTACCTGTTCCACGGCGGCGACCCCGGGATGATCTCATTCGACTTCCAGGCCGGCGGCCACTTCCGGCTCCCGGGGGTCTACCCCTACAACCAATACGACCGCTCGGTATTCAACGACGATCTCGAAGACATCCGCCTGGCCGTCGCTCTGGAACCGCAGACCCATACCGGCTCGATCAGCCTCTCGACCCAGACCCGTCTTTCCGGAGAGACCCAGACCGTCATAGCCAATATCGATCTGGATGGCACCATCCGCCTGACCGCCATCAACCCACAGTCCGGCCAACCCGACGTGCTGATGACCGCAAAGGTCCCAACCCTGAAGACCGGACAGGCAACCCCCATCGAGTTCTGGGCCGTCGACCAGGAGCTGAGCGTCTGGATCAACGGCCAACGCGAACTGCGCTACCTCTACTCCGACAGCCTCGACTCCCAGCAACTCGTCAAACGCCCACCCCCGCTGAAAATCCCCCGCATCTCCATCGAGATGACCGGCGGGGCAGCCACCCTCCACCGCGTCGAACTGGACCGTGACCTCTTCTACGCCAGCAGCAACGTCAAGCCCGCACGCGGTGGGATGATCCGAGACGCCCGGGGCAACGTCATCGCCAGTCACATCAAGCCCATGAAGCTGTTCGATAACGAGTTCTTCTGCATCGGGGACAACAACCCCCTGAGCGACGACGGACGTTTCTGGAGCCCCGGAAAGACCACGAATAACAGCGAGTACGTCAACCCCAACGCCCTGTGGGTCCGCGATCGCTACTTTGACCAGGCGCTCGACGACGACTCACGCGACGGCATCGTGCCCGGTAAACTCATGATGGGCCGAGCCTTTTTCGTCTACTTCCCCGCACCGTTCGGCTGGAGCCAGACCGGCATGCGGGCCATCCCCAACTTCGATGACATGCGCTTTATCCATTGATCCGGGCCGCCCGACTCTTACATAAGACCCATAATACCTAGACTTTAAATGCGTTTTCACCACGGTTTTCCACATCTTCGGGTTGTTCCAGAGCCCCCTGGTACTGACGGTTGATTCAGATCTCCCCAGATCACTGGGCAAATCACCCAGATGGCCCTAATTCTATGCACACACCAGACTAACGTCGCCAAATGCCGGATGGATACGGGGCCAACATCACAGACGATATCCCGCCAATTCCCCACGCCCTTTAGGCTATCCGTGACTCATGTCTGTAACTCACACGTTTTCCACAGCCCCCAGCCCTATGGTCACGGTATAAGCAATAACCCTGCCACACAGCCCCCCCTGACACCTCGGTGGATTTGGGCTCCGCCGCAACCGCCTCTATGATGCCCCCTTATGAGTAATCCCACCCCCATCATGCGCAACGTCATCGCCGCCCTGGTCACCAACGAGCCCGGCGTGCTGGCCCAGGTCGCAGGCATGTTCGCCGCCCGCGGGTTCAACATCGACTCGCTGGTCGTCGGCCGGACCGAAAACCCCGAACTCTCACGCATGACCATCGTCGTCAACGGCGACGCCGCCGTCCTCGAACAGGTCCGCAAGCAACTGCAGAAACTCGTCCCCGTCGTCAAGGTCGTGGACTACTCCCAGGTCGACTTCGTCGAGCGCGACCTGATGCTCATCCAGGTCACCACCGCAGGCAAGGAGCCGGGCAGCCGACACCACCGCAACGAATTGATCGAGCTGGCCAACGTCTTCCGCGCCAAGGTCGTCGACGTCAGCGAAGACCAGCTGATGATCGAGCTGTCGGGTTCCGAGGACAAGGTCGAGGCGTTCGCCGAGTTGGCACGCCCCTACGGGATCGTCGAGCTGGCACGCACCGGCGTGATCGCCATGCCCCGCGGAAACTCCAGCCGACGCCCGGGCCTGAACCGTGGCCGGATGGTCGCCGCCGACGCCCAGAACGACCCGGGTGTCGACATCAGTGACCTGCCCCCGGGTTAATCCGCCCGTCTTCCATCCACCCCTAAGCACAACCGCCCCATTCACGTGCGGTGCTGATGACGGGATTTAACGGTTAGAATACGCCATGCCCAAGCGTGTAAGGATCAGCCTCGCCAGCAAGTGCCAGTTGATGTTCGGCGCGGCGGTCGTGTTGATCCTCACCGCGGCGCTGGCGGTCGTGGCGCTCCGTATGCAGGCCCTGGTCCAGCGGGGCCCCAACCAACGCGCCCAGGACTTCGCCCAGTGGTGGCTCGCCGACGAGATCAAGTTCGGCGGCGAGCTCAATCAGATACAGCACAGCGCCGCCGGCCTGCCGCCCGTTGTATCCAAGGCCGTCGCCCTGATACCCAAAAACCGCTTCGATCACCAGGATGAAGAAGACCCGTTTCTAGCCGAAGCTATCGAGTTGTTCCAGACCCGCCCCGCGAGCTGGGAGCTGTTCAGCCCCGCTCAGGACGCCCAGGATCAAACCTACTACCGCTACGCCCGTGCGATCCGAAAGTCCGACCTCACCCGGGTGCAAGGCGGACTCGCAGGCGGCTTCAGCCCCACCGTCGGCTCCTCCGCACTGACAGACCCCCTGGAGATGGTCCTGCTGATCCACCTCCGAGACGAGGACGCACCCAAGCAACGCACACTCAACACCATCTACCTGGTCACCGCCGGCCTCTTCTCCGGGCTCCTGGCGATCGCCGCCTTCTGGTTCATCACCACACGCATCATCCTCTCACCCGTCAGGCTCCTGCACGGCTACGCCGCAAAGGTCTCCCAGGGCGACATGAATATCCGCTCAGACATCAACACCGGCGACGAATTCCAAAACCTCTCGGACATGTTCAACACCATGCTCGAGAACCTCAAAACCAACCAGGACCAGCTCAGCTCTATCAACAAGAGCCTGGACCTCAAACTCGGCGAACTGGCTGAATCAAACGTCGCCCTCTACGAAGCCAACAAAATCAAGGGCGAATTCCTCGCCAACGTCTCCCACGAGTTGCGCACGCCCCTGAACTCCATCATCGGTTTCGCCGAAGTCCTCGGCGAAGCCCTCGCCGGCCGGGACGACCCCAAGGACGAGAAACGCCGTCGCTACGCCGCCAACATCATCACCTCCAGCCGCCGCCTGCTGGACCTGATCAACGACCTGCTTGACCTCGCCAAGATCGAGGCCGGACGCATGGAGCTGCGCGTCGGCCCCGTCAGCATCGCCGACACGCTCGAAGGCCTGCTGAACCTCATCAAACCCCTGGCCGAAAAACACGGCATCACCATCAAGCAGAAGACCAAGCCCAACCTCCCCCCCGTTCACACCGACGCCGGCAAGCTCCAACAGATCCTCTTTAACTTCATCGCCAACGCCGTGAAGTTCACCCCACCTGAAGGGAACGTCACCGTCGAAGCCCACCTGCTACCGGAACACAACGGCGACGACCCAACACACATCCGCATCAGCGTCAAAGACTCCGGCCCCGGCATCCACGACGACGATCAGAAACGCATCTTCGAGAAGTTCGTCCAACTCGACCCCGGCGTCACCAAAGAACACGGCGGCACCGGCCTGGGCCTGACCATCAGCCAGGAACTCGCCGACCTCCTGCAAGGCGAGATCACCCTCGACAGCACCCCGGGCCGGGGAACCACCTTCTACCTCACCATCCCTTTAAGATTAGCCGATCCCACCACCCCATTAATGCCGCAAGTCGCCTCCAGCAGCAACCCCCGCACACCCAGGTAGATCAACCCGACCCATACACATAGGCTTACCGCTTAGCGGCGGATCGTAGATCCCCGCGCAATCACATCGTCCTGGATCATCTCCCAATAAATCGCAGCAGAATCGTCTTACGAAGCGCCGCGACTTGTCGCGAAATAGCAGCTTTTGCGGCTATACATGCACGGGAATAACGCTATCGCTTCTTGCACGAATCATGACCGTATTTCGCACCCGACTGGCATGGATACTTCCGTAACCATGCTGCTTTGACACGCGGCCACAAATATTGCAATCCGCTCTATTTCTTCAAGTAATCACTCAACGCCCGGATCAGCACCGATCTCATTTAACAACTCACCCGCCTGCCTGACACCCCGCGCCTCGTCCGGCCCCGACGCCGCCTGCTCCAGGTGGTAGCGGGCCCAGCGGTCCTGATTAAGCGCGTGGTACACCGCGCCGAGGTGGTAGTGCGCCTCGGGCTCATCCGACAACGATGCGATCGCTCGGGTCATCAACGCCAACGCGGCCTTATCACGTCCACGCTGATGCTCCACCCAGCCCGCGGTGTCCATGACCGCCGGGCTCTCCGGCAACGCACGCAAGACCGATCGCGCCAGGCCCACCGCCTGATCAACTTCGCTGCCGCCACGCCCGGCAAGCAGGTACGCCAGGTCATTCGTTGCCGCCAAACGGTAAGGACCGTCGCCCTCTGCGATCGGCGTCAGCACCGCGATCGCCTCGTCCCCCTGCCCCGCGGCGTTGAGTTCCTGCGCAAGCTGATACGCCAGGTACGGGTTGCCGGGGTGACGCTGCACCAGGTCACGCAGCGGCGTAATCGCCCCCTTGTGATCGCCGGCGGACACCCGCCCCATCGCATCCAGCATCAGGGTAATCGAGCTGTCGGGCGCAGCTGATCGGACCCGATTGGACATCCCCTCCACGCTATCGCCTTTCTCGATCATCGCCGCGGAAAGCAGGGCGTACGCCGAGATGTTCTCCGGCGACTTGTCGATCGCCTGGCCGGACAACGCCTCCGCCAACCCGGGCATCCGCCCCTCCATCGCCACGGTCGCCATCGCCAGGTCTTTACATGACGCCAGCCACGGCTCATCTGCCACACCGCCCCCGTTGAGGCTGGCTAGCACATCATCGGAGAAAAGCGTACGGACGCCGGTGTATCCCGACACGGCCGCACCAAGCGTCTCGGTGTCTGAGGCGGCCAAAGCTTGCAGGACCTTTGCCATCGGGTGAACACGCCCGGACGCCGGCGGCTCGGTGCCTAATCCAAACGACAACAGCGACCCCGTCGCCGAACCTTCAAGCCTGGGCGTCTGCGTCAGCAACGCCACCGCCTCCTGGACCTCGCCCCGGCGATACATCAGCACCACACGCAACGCCGTGACCGAGTCGTCCGCGTCATCCAGACGCGCCACGCGTTCGAGTGTAGACTCCGCAAGCCGCCATTCGCCTTGCTGGTCGCTGAGCCTCAACCGAAGCGCCTGCCAACGCAGAGCCAGGTCGTAAGGCATTGCTTCAACATCGGTCTCGCTGTCCGCACGCACCAGCAGCGAACGGTGATTGGATTCCGTCAGATCAAGCGCAAGCAGAACGGGCGCGACACGCCGAGCCATCACCGGGTCGGCCATCAGCCCGGCGACACGCCCCATGGCGGCCTGCAACTCGCCGGCCTCCGCCTCGCTCTGTGCATACAGCACCTGCGCCGACGGGTAATAGGCCGACCCCTCCGCGATACCATGGAGCCGGTCCTGCGCCTCTTCGTATCGCCCCTGCTCCATCAGCGACTTGCCGATGGCACGGTCCAGCGCCGCGTCTTCGCCCACAGGCAACTTATCAAGCATCGCGTTGACCATCGTCGCCACACGCCGGTGCAGACCCAGCTCCTGGTACGTCTCCAGCAACGCCGCCCGCGCAGCCAGGCTCGCCGGCCCGCCGTCACGGATCAACCGCATCAGCTCGTCCTCTGCCTCGGGACGCTGACCGTCCGCGGACAACGCCCGTGCATAACGCACACGCACCGCGTCATCCTCCCCAGACAACGCCAGCACCCGCCGGTAGCTGTCCACCGCATCCGAGGTACGCCCGAGCATCACCAGGACCCCCGCCTTGACGCCCAGCAACACCTCGTCGTCCGGTGTCTGCGACAAACCACGCTGCACAATCGACAAGGCCTGGTCGGCCCGACCGAGCATCGCGTAACGCCGGCTCAACTCGATCAACACCGCCGTGTCTTCGCCGGATACCCGGGCGGTCGCGGCGTCTAAATTAGCCATCCGTCTCGCCGGGCTGTCGCTGTCCCAGGTCGCAACCAGCTCGCGGATCAACGCAGGCGTGCCCTGGGCCTGCTCCGCGTACAGGCGGTCGTACACCGCCATCGCCGTCTCTTCATCCCCCGATAGCTTGTACAGCTCCGAGACCTTGTCCGCGACCGTCGGGGCCAACGGGTTCCGCTCGCGGATCAGCTTATCCAGCAGCGGGTCCAGCACCCCGATCGCCTCATCGACTCGACCGCCCGAACGCAGCAGACCGGCCCGCGATAGAACCGCAAGCGTTTCGTTATAGACCTCCAACTCCTCGAGCTTCTGCAAGCCCCGATCGATCAATCCCGAACGCGCGTAGAACTGGCTCAACCACACGAATGCCTCGGTGCTGTTGGGGTAGTGCCGAATCAGCGCCACTAGGTTCTCCTCAGCCCGATCCGTCTCGCCACGCTCCTGGTAGATCCCCGCCAGCACCAGCCGCAGCATCGGGGACAGGTTGCCGGCACTGATCGCGTCCGTGCAGATCTTGGACGCGGTGTCCAGGTCACCGCTACGCAGGTAGACCTGGGCCGCCAGCGCCGGGTTTTTCGCCTGGTCCACCTGCGCTGGATCGACCCGGTCAAGGTACGCATCCGCCAGATCCTTCTGGCCGTCGGCGTAGGCGATCCGGGAGCCCAGCGCTAACACCTCCGTGTCATCCGGGAGGACTTCCAAAAGGATCTGAACCTGCTGCAGTGCCGACTTGAACCGCCCCAGTGCTGCAAGCGCCCTGGCCAGCGCGGTGCGTGCCCGTGTGTTGTCTGCATCCTCTTCAACCGCGGCACTTAACGCGGCGACGGCGTGCTCGTACTGATTGGCCTGAAGATACAGCTCACCGGTGAGTTGATCCGCGCCGGGCGCTTCGGGGAACCGCTCCGCGATCTGAGCCAGTGTTTCCGACAGGCCGGCCTCATCACCCTGCTTCAGCTGTGTCGACGCCAGACGCATCCACGCGCCGAGTTGATCCGGCTGCCTGGCAACCAAATCGCTCGCCCACCGGTGCGCCGCGTTGTGCCGCCCAAGAAGATCGCTGCCGTAATACAAAAGCCCCAATACCTCGACCGAATGCCCACCCCCGGCTTCCAGATCCCCCAGCAGCGCCGAGACCTGCTGCGTGTCACCGCTGGCCGCCGCGTGCTGAAGCTTGAACTGGATCGCCCTTGGGTTGGTCGGGTCCAGTTGGTAGAAGGCGTCGACGTCCTCACCGCTGGCACCGATCAACCCCTGCTGCACCATCAAGGTGGCGAAGGCGTCGACCGCGACTCGGTTGTTGGGATCCAACTGACACGCCGCCCGCAACGCCGCCCGGGCCTCGGCGACCTCCCCCAGACGCCAGAGCGTCAGCCCATACAACGTCTGCACCGCCGCAACCGAGTCCATCGCGGGGAACATCTGCGCCATTACCTCACGACATTTCTCGTACTCACCCACCGCGAACAGAGACTGCGCATACATATAAAACGCATCGGGGTTGCTCGTACCCTCTTCAATCAGTTGGGACAGGATCGGCCTGACCTTCTCGGTCTCGTCCGCCGCCAGGAACAACCGCGCGCTGGTGATCCGCCGGGTCTCAGACTCGGCCTGATCCGCGGGCGTCGCACGCAGCAACAACCAGCCTAATTCAATCCGGTCGGCCATCGGCGCTTCCCCCTCGGGCATCCCCAGCATCACCGTCACCGTCAGGTCCGCGATCATCACCGGCAGATCCGTCACCTCGCTGAACGCCTCGGCCTGCGCCATCAGACGCCCCCACATCCGCCCCCTCGCGATCATCCGCAGATACATCTCGGCCGCCTGAACGTGGCGCGGGTCATCCGCCAACAATCCTTTCAGGTCGTCCAGAAGTGTTTCCCGTGTCGCAGTCCGCCTGCTTTCAAGCTCTTCAAGCTGCTGTGCGTAGGTGGTTGTCGGCTCGGTGTCGTCCGGAGGTGTCTGGACCCCGGGCCCCGACGGATCCACCGGCGCGTCCGGGCCAAGCTCCTCTATCATCTGGCGGGTGTGCCGGATCAGGATGCCCGACCGCCTCAGATCGCTTCGGTGTAGCAACGCCCGGCTGTAACCCACCTCACCGGACCCCGGGTCCTGCCTGAACAAAAACGCCACCTGCTCGTCCGCAACACGACGTGCCTCGTCATACACCCGAACATCTTCCGGCGTGCTTGCAAACGCGGGGTTGTCCAGCTTCGACTCGAGCGTGTTGATCGCCCAGGCCAGCAGCGCACCGGAAACCGCCGGGTCGCCGGGTTGGCTCTTGTTGAGCCTGTCCAGGGTCAGCTTCGCGGGCTTGAGCCTGCCCAGCGATATCCGCGCGCTGGCCTGGATCAGCATCGCCTCACGGTTGGTCGGGTCATCCGACAGCACCGCATCCACCAGGCTCAACGCACGGTCTGCCCTGTCATTGGCTAGCGCGATACGCGCCTGTTCCAGCTTCAGATCGGTGCTCTCGCCGCAAGCGGTCACGCACAACAGGCACAGCACGACCAAACCCGTCCGGGCGGACATCAGCGTGCTGACAAGACTTCGGATGGCATAGTGGATCGTCATGTTCAGTTCCACTCCCGCCGGGGCTGACCCGGGTCTACGCAGTGTTTAGTTCTCAAGGCAGGTTCTCATCAATAATAGGCATCAGCCGGGTCGCCGCGGCCCGCGCAAGACGCCTTGCGGCTTCCAGGTCTTCGTCTTCGACGGTCACGGTCAGCCGGATCAACGCACCGACCGCCTCACGCCGTAACAAACCGTTCAACAGGATCGACGCCTGCTGGACGGTGTAGTTGGTCGTGTATGAATCACCGCTCTTAAAGACGTAAAGGTAATACACCATCCGCCGGCCGTCCTGGCTTACCACCTCGCGCATCGCCAGCGGGCCGCCGCCTCCCAAACCGGTGTCGATCTTGACCGGGCCTTTGGACACGATCTTCTCGCCGCTGCCCTGGATGCAAAGCTCCGGCGAGTGCGTGCCCCTTCGGTTGTTCTTGCTGAACACGATCAACAGGTCGAACCCGGGCCGGCCCCGGTCCACCTCCCGGTTAAACCGGCGGTAGACGTAGTCGTCCGTCTCCAGGATCGCCAGGACCTTGCCGTCCAGCGTCAAGTCACTGCTGGTGTACACCGCGTCGTCCACCTCCACCCGCGTGGGCAGCGCCTGCTGCGCCACGCCGCCCACCGGCTTAGGCTCGGGGCGGTTGACCCAGTACAGGCTCAGACCCGCCGCGATCGCCAGCGTCGCCAGGACGCCCAGGTGCATCGTGCGCGCAGCGGTATGTTTGTCTCCCTGGATCGTGTTGAGGTAGCCAAGCAGCCTCGCGTCAAACCAGTTCCGTTTCAGCACGCGCCCAGCCAGCAGCACCGCCGACTCAAGCATGAACATCAACGCCAGCGCCAGCGCGAATACCAGGATCCCCGACAGGTCGTGGAACCAGCCGTGCTCCCCAGCCACATCGGTGCCCAGGTGGTGGGCCGCAACGATCAGCCCGCAGATCCGCGCGATGTTGCACGCGATCGCCACCGGGAACGCCATCAATAGCAGGAACCAACGCCAAGCACCCGTCGCCCGGCACAACGCCGCAAACAACGCCGCGAAAAACGTCAACGCGATGATACTACGAAGCCCGCCGCAGACGTTCTCGATCACAAGCGTCTTGGGCAGCCCGTCGGCGTCGGGGGCCAACAGCACATAGCTCCCATCCACCACCGCCGGAACCCCGAACATATGTGTCGCGATCCAGAGCGCCGCCTTGCTCGCGAATATCTTCAGCTCGAAATTGATCCCATCGATCCACGCCAACGGCAGCGGAACCATGAAAAACAGCAACGCGATCGGCAACGCATACGCACGCGCCAGCGGCCAGCCTCCCCAGATCAACACCATCCCGAACATGACACCTAAAAGCGAGAACCCCGACGCGAACGTCACGCTCGCAAACGTGAACAGAAGGTGCGCCGCCAGGAATAAACCAAACACCAGCCAACCCAGTGTTGACGACCCCCGGGTCCGCCTGGCAGGCGAGCCGACCCGGCTGTAGATGTAAAACGCGATCGCAATCGCCACCACCGGGACCAACGGCCCGTGTGTGTAGTACGAATCGCCCCCCGTCAGCCTGTCAAGCAACGGCGTGTCCCGCCGCCACCACGCGGGGAACCACTGTGCCCACACCCTCGAAAATGTCCCGTACCACGCCAACCCCATCAACACCGTCGCCACCAACAGACCGGGCAGCAGGAACACAAACGGCGTGGTCTGTCCTCGGGTCGCAATGGGTTCGTAATCTGGTTTTTCGCTTCCGCTCAAGGGATACCTCTTACGATCCGGGGCCCGACCAGCCGGGTGACCCACACCGGCAACCTCTGCCACGTCGCGATCCGCCGCTGATACTTAGGGTTGTCCGGCCGAACCGCGGCGACATCCCCCTGACGTAGATAATACTGCCAAGTCGCTTGGCTTGGGACCGCCCCCCATTGCTTCTTGAAACGATACGTCCCCGAATCCGGCGAGGATCGGCCGAAGTCAAAGACACCGGCACCACCACTGACCGCCCTGACTAGCAACTGGTGATACATCCACATGTTGGCGTTGGTGTGTTTCGCATCACGCAGGCTGCTGGCCGAGGGGACCCGGGCTTCTACCTCGCCGTTGATTGCGGAATGGATCAGCAGCGCCCCCGCCACCGCCCGGCCTTGATGATTCACCACCGCCAGTTCCGCCCCTTCTCCAAACGTTTCCAGGATCGACCTGAACAAACGCCTCGGGTACACCGGCGTACCCAGGTCACGCATGTTCCTAGAGAACACACCGTAAAACCCATCAAGCAACTCGGCCCCGCCAAACCGGATCGACAGCCCGGCCTTGTCGCCCTTACGTACCTGGTTGCGGACCTTCGCGCTATACCCGTCCCAGAGCTGATCCGCACCCCCCGGTAGTCCCAGCGTCATCTGCACCTTGTCCTCGCGGTTATGTGAGATCGACCCGTGCTCAACCTTGCACCCCTGGTGACGCAGTTCCAGATACTGCACCGCGAACTTATCCGCCAACCCCGTCGCCGCTTCAAACAAAGCTTCACGCACTTCCGGATCAGCCGCCACGATCCCCGCCCGATTCAGATACGGCAGAGACACCAGAAAGCGACCAAACAGCCGACTTTTAACCAGCGCCAACGGCAGGTACCCCACGATCCCGCCAGTTGGCCCGCTTTCACGCGCGATCACCGCCATCGTCAGGTGCCCAAGCGACTCACGCAACACACCCAACCAACGCGGATCATGCTCACCACACGCCCCAGCCCCCACCGGTGCAGCAGCAAGGTAACTCCGCACCTCATGCGCCAATGCTTCGTCGATGTGATGAATCACCTGCGTTACAACCATGACAAACCAGGCCTCCAACGCCCAGCCGCACGATAACTACAGTGCGCACAGGCGTATGTCTAATATCGGCGCTCCAATGCAGGCTTAAAGAGTCCCCGGTGTGTAATACACACGAAATGAGCTATCGGACGCTTCACGCCACCTTTACCAACACCCATAATACCGCGCACCAAAGCCCACTGATGCACCGCCTCGGCGCTTCGGTGGGCTATCCGTACCGTGACTTAAGGATTCATCAAGCCGCGCGCGAACCGAGCATATGAGAATTGTTACTATCACCCCCAAGCACCTTCGCCGGCACACCCCCCACCCGCGCATCGGCCGGCACCGGCTTCACCACCACCGCACCCGCGGCCACCACCGCACCCGGGCCGACGTCCGCCATCACCACCGCCCCCGCGCCGATCCACGCGCCCCGTCCGATCGTGACAAGCCGATACACCTGTTCGTTTTCACGCCACGGCCGACCACCCCGCGTCTCCGCCCCGTGCTGGTGCCTGCCCGACAGGACCTGCACCCCGTCCGCCAGTACCACATCATCCTGGATCTCCGCCCACCCGATCGTGCAGAATCGCCCGATATAAACCCGCTGACCGATCCGCACCGCCGGCTTGCTGAACACACTCATAAATCCAAAATGCACATCCCGCCCCACGCCCCCCGTGGTATACCGATAAACCGCCTGAAGCTCATAGATACCCAGCAACCCCGCCCGCTTCGCCAGCCGTTCGCTGGTCAATGAAAACGCGCGGTCCCGCCCCAAAACTGAAGTGCCCAGCACATACCCCACCAACCCCGGCAGCGCAAGCACCAGCCCGATCGTCCGCCCGATCGTCTTGCCGATCCCAGCAGAGCCGGGGCTTCCGGAGCTTCCGGGGCTTCCGGGGGGGGTGCCGACGGCACGCGTTTCACTTGCGTTTGGTTCACATTTCATGCGACGCTCTTCATCGGCGTGTTTACGGGCTCCGTCCAGAGCTCAGCCATCTGCCGTGACTTCTCGGACCACGATTCACCCCCCAGCCTGCGCTCACGAGCAAGCCGTTGCGTGGGAGTCAGGCCCGACCGAGCCCGTGCCAGACAGACACGCGCGAATTCCTCGCCGCCGCCAACCACATCGCAGCTATCCCCCCATCCCGACGTCGCCGGAAGGTCGCGAACCACCACCGGCCTGTCCGTCGCTAAATACTCCTTGAGCTTCAACGGCTGCATCGCCCGCGTCACCGCCGCATCGGCATACGGCATCACCAGCACATCCGCCAAAGCCGCCATGCCCGGCAACTCCGCATACGGCACCGCACCCGGCAACACCGTGCTTTCTAGCCCATGCAAAGCAGCGTCCGGATCCTGTTCTGGCCCCGCCAAAATCAGCCGACCGCCCTGACGTCCAAGCGATTCAGACAACGCCCGACACCACTGAACATCCAGCCGACGATCAATCAAACCCCAGAACAACGCCACCGGCCCCGTCACATCAGGCCACCAGTCGGGCCTATCCACGCAGTCATACCGGCACGCCCAGTGTCCCACGTCGATCCCATGCGTCATCAGCCCCGCAGTCTTACCCATCCTGGCGATACGCGCTTGCAACGTCTGCGACACCGCGACCACCTGATCCACCGACGCGACAAGCTCCCGCTCCATCGATTGCATCACCCCGCCATCCAGCCCGGGCCAGACAGAAAAATCATCCACGCAGTAGTAAACCCACCGATCCACATCCAGACGCCCAACCAGGTCCGCCGTGATCGGCAGCGTCGTGAGCGCGATCCGCTCTTCTCCCTCAACACGCGGCCCAAGCGCCCCTTGCACCGCACCTTCGATCGACTGGGCGTTGAACCACCGCTGCGAAGGACGACGAAACCCCGGCCACATCTTCGGATTTATAACCGTCAGACCCTCGGGCAGGCCCGCACCGTCCGCCTGGCTCCAGTTCGGGCCCCCCGCCCAGCCACGCAGCTTCCCCGCCGCCCGCGACAAATCCGCAAGCGACAGCCCCGGCCGACGCGTGCCGATCGTGTTCACCCACAACGCGCGATACGAACGACACGACCCACATTCACCGCTCCCACAACAACTATAATTCGTATCCAGCAACGCCCGCACCAGGTGCTGGCAACTGGACGGGTGCCGACCCCAGTCATCACTGAAGACAACCAGCCTGATAGCCCGGCGGCCCATGGCGTACGACTCCCCAACCCGGCTGTTGGCCACGTGATCTGACGACATGCCCTGGATATCGGCCACTCCCACCCGCCCGCTGGACTGATCACGCCCCACACCCACCAACGTCCGTTTACTCAGACCCCCCTTTCGCCTAAGATTCTGCCACAGGCTTGGATACGGGCCGTCGGCCCTGCCGATAATCCCTTAGACCCTAGTCCCCAGACCCTAGACCCAGGACTCACCCCATGGGCGTCGAAACCTTACTACCCACCGACAACATCATCACCACACAGATCACCAAGCTGATCAACTGGTCAAGACGCTCCGCCATCTGGCCCATGCCCTTCGCCACCGCCTGCTGCGGCATCGAACTCATGGCCACCGCCTCCAGCCGCTACGACCTCGCACGCTTCGGCGCAGAAGTCATGCGCTTCAGCCCACGACAGGCCGACCTCATGATCGTCGCCGGCCGGGTCTCCGTGAAAATGCTCCCCGTCCTCCAACGCATCTACCAGCAGATGACCGAGCCCAAATGGGTCATCTCCATGGGCGCCTGCGCCTCCACCGGCGGCGTCTTCGATACCTACGCCGTCGTCCAGGGCATCGACCAGTTCGTCCCCGTAGACGTCTACGTCCCCGGCTGCCCGCCCCGCCCCGAAACACTCATCGAAGCCGTCATGGCCATCCAGCGCATCATCGACAACGACAACATCCCCCCCAAGGGCCCCGACGGCCTGCGCCGCCCCCTGAACATCGCCGTCCAACCCACCCACACCGTCAAACCCCAACCCGTCCCGGTGACGGTTGGGATGAGCTAAAAGTAACGGCGAATAGTCGATCTTTGAAATTCGATCGGGTATAGCGGGTTCGATTTACTTCACTTGGCTAGCAACCTGACGCGCTAGCCATTTGTATATGTTCCTGTCACCTTATTCGGCTCCGCAGCGTCCACGCCGCCGCCATCGCCGTCGCCGACGCGAAGAGCCAGGGGTTTACCGCGATCTGATGCCGACAATAATGTACTCATGCCATTTTTCCAGTTTGTGAGACATGTCAACACTCTTTAAATATACGTCTGCTGACGGAGCAATTAAGACGCTCGAAAACAACACACTCATGTTCTCACATCCGCTGTCATTCAACGATCCAATGGATACCAGGACGAGTGTTTGTGATGAGTTTCTAAATGTCCATGAGTTAAGCTCTACTTTGCGAAGGCGTTTTATTGAAAT
>JAJDCV010000146.1 GCA_029260675.1 Phycisphaeraceae bacterium | reverse complement strand
TTGTGGCGTACGGGACGGACAACAGAGGTTGGTGGCCATCATGGGCGTCCGCCGGGGAATCCGGTCTGAAGAACACATGGTTACCAAGCGGTTCTATTGTCAACCCCACGGGGAATGAGCCACATCCTAAGGATCTGGCCGATGGCACGATCTGGCAATATACACCGGATTACGGTGTTTTTGAGTGTCCTAGTGATCCGTTTGCACACTTCAGCAGCGGCATGAGTTATTCCGTCAGCCACCTCATTTATGCGATACCACGGCCCGCCTTTCCGCAGACTTCTGTGGAACCCGCAGTAGAGGTTAACGTACCCGGAGAGGGTAAGTACCGTTACCCGCAGTCAGACAAGTTTAGGAAGCCCTCGAATCTGATATTCATGGTCGATGAAGGCGGTGCCATTGAAGGCCAATTCGATCTGGGTGTCAACGACGGTTACTTCGAGAATTTGGATGTCAACGTGAGTCAAGCGGCGAAAAATGCGGGCTTCCCAAATTACCCAGATCTGCCGAACGCATATCCGGGAAATGGTGACAAGTCCAAGTGGTATCACAGCGAAGGTGCGGCGTTCGGGTTCGGCGATGGTCACGGCGAAATCCGTAAACGTAATGATGAGGAAATTTATCGATATCAGCCGGGCCAATTGGTCGGTGCCAAGAAGAACCGCCCGTTTTTCTTTGGTGGGATCTGGGATCCTGCGGGCCAGGCCCCAGATATTGCCGGGCAGCCGTAAAATGGGGTTAACAGGCGATCTATGCATTTAAACGTGGAATTAGGGTGAAATAAGGTGGGAATCCGGGGCCTGGGGTATTAGAATAAGGGGGGCGTCTTCGGACAGCCCCCAGCCACACGGAAGTGGGCGCGGTGTGTGGTATGGTGGGATGACAGTCACTTCGTGATCGGATGATGATGGGAGAGACGGTTTAAAGGGAAAAATTCTGCGGCACGCCGCCGGCCTGGCCGGGGTGTGGATCTGTTGCGTTACGCGGCGACCCGCTTTTGATAGACCGGGGTTGTATGTTCTTAAACTTGCCCTGTTTTGTTCCTCTATTTAGGAGATGGAAGAGATGAATCGATACTCCATGAAAGCCCTGCTGGGTTGTGTGGCCGCGGTGGCCACGCTGTCGACGGCCGGGACCGCGTTGGCTGTGCCCTACGCCTCGGCCGTGGTCCAGACCGGCAGCACCGTTGACTACATCCTCAACGAGCCGGCCACCTCGGTGACGGTCACTTTTGACGTCGGTGCCCCGGCGGTTCAGCCTGTGACAGCCGGCGCCCACTCGGTCATCATGCCGGTTGGTGCCACCACCTACTCGATCGCGGTCGATCACACCGCGGCCGCCGGCTGGACCCAGAGCGCAAGCAGCATCGCCAACTCGGCGTTCCTGAACTTCGAACGCCCCAACGGCGTGCAGGTCAACAAGAACCCCGGCAGCGCGAACTTCGGCAACATCTACGTCGGCAACCGCTCGACCCTCCCCGCCGCCAGCGGTCGGCTGATGGGTGACGGCATCTACATCCTCAACGCCACCGGCGTGAACTCCGGCGGCGAGCTGCTCAACGACACCACCGCCGCGAAGAACGGCGGAGACGGCCTGGCCTTCACCGCCAGCTCCAACTCCCCCTGGCGTATGAGCATCGGCCCGGACGACAACCTCTACATCGCCGACTGGTCCAACGCCACCGGCGGCGTCAAGGTCATGAGCCCCGACGGCTCGACCATCGCCAACCTGCTGGACGTCCCCGGTGACGCCGGCGCCAACACCACCAGCAACCACGGCTCGGTCGTCTCAAAGCCGATCGTCTCCGGCTCACTGGGTGTTGACCTGACGGTCTGGACGATGGACGAGGACCTGCAAGGCTCGGTCGCCGGCACCGGCAACCACGTCTGGCGTTACGACGTCGGGACCGACACCGCCGGCCACGTCGGCGCCGCGACCCTCGTGCTCGACGCCAGCACCGACGGCACCAACTCCGACGGCTCGGTCATCCTGTTCGACCTGAACATCGGTGTCGACGCCGACATCTCCCGTGACGAAGTCCACGGCAACTGGATCATCAACCAGCCGCGTAACGACGGCAACGAGACCGGCCTGTTGATCCTCGGCTCGGACGTCAACGGCAACCCGGACATGACCAACGTCCTGTTCAACTCCAAGCAGTTCACGATCGACAACGGCATGGACGGTGCGATCGACGATATCCTCTTCCCCGAGTTCGACGGGACCCAGGACATCTTCCGCTTCATCAGCCGTGTCGAGGTTTCGCCCGACGGCTCCACGATGGTGGTTCATCGTCGTTCACAGGGTGCTGAGAACGTGCACCTGGGCCTTGAGCCTGTCTTCCTGATGGACCTGGACGCCAACGGCGTGCCGATCCTGGACGTGTCTGACATCGTCGGCAACCCCGGCCTGGGTATCACCGAGATCGCCATGGCCAGCCAGTCCAACGGCAGCCGTAAGACCATCAGCTACGATCTGGCGGGTAACCTGTACGCCGGCTCCAACGCCGACGAGCAGATCCAGATCTGGGGCCCCGGTGGCGTCAGTTCGGCCATCACCGCTTCCGATGGGACCTTCACCATCAACGGCGTGACCTACGGCGGCTCCGGCTGCAGTGGCATCACGGGCGACCTGGATTGCGATGGATTCGTCGGCATCACCGACCTGAACATCGTCCTGGGCAACTGGAACCTGACCGTGCCCCCGGGCGACCCGCTGGCCGATCCTTCGGGTGACGGATTCGTCGGCATCGACGACCTGAACCAGGTCCTGGGTAACTGGAACGCCGGCACCCCGCCGCCGCCAGGCACCGCCGTGCCCGAACCGGCTACGCTGGCCCTGCTTAGCCTCGGTGGCTTCGCCATCCTGCGTCGCCGCTGAACCACTCAGGCGTATCACTGACAACCTCACACGGCCGCTCACCTAACGGTGGGCGGCCGTTTTCATGAGCAAATACACCTGACGTGTGGACCTTACCTGGGGTCGCCGCGTCATCACAGAACAATCCCACCACCACACACATCCCTAAATACACCTCGGGACAGAATTTAAACGCCCTATAAACGCCCTCATAAGATCAATATTAAACTTAAATATAGTTTTATCGATACGAGCGCATATGGAATCGGTGCGACGTATCCCCAAAACCCGCCAAATACCCCATTTTATCTCGGCACAGGCTGTTTTTTCCTTGCTCCCGCCATGCCGCATCAGGTATCCTCATAGAGCCTTCCCGGCACAATTTCATTGAGGAGGACATGACATGTCACAAACGCTTACTAAGCCGTGGCCGATCGGTCTCACCGCCGTTTGCCTGCTGACACTGGCTTCCCAGGCTTGGGCGGTCCCCCCGATCATCCTTCACGAGTTCACGTTCGACACCGAGACCAGCCGACTGGGGGTCACAGGCGGGTTCGCGGGGATCGACGATTTGTACGGCCTGGATGGGACGTTCGGCATTGCGATCGGTTACGACCAGATATTCGACCCGCCGGGCCAGATCTCGCTGGTCCCGTTCGTGTCGTTTGCCGCGGTCGATGCGGTGCTGACTGGCCCCCCAGGGCTGCTCGGGGGTCCGGGTTGGCTTGGCGGGGCTGACCTGGACGGTCTGTTAAACCTCACCGGCCTGGATGGCACGTTCGTCCACGGGCCCGACCACAAGGGACTGCTGTTCACCGGGGTCGATGGCCAGGGCCAGCCGATGAACGTGCGCGTCTCCGTACAACACCACCAGCTCCGCCTGGTGGGCGAGAACGCCGCCGGCTGCTGCGACATGTTCAACTACCAACTCGATGCTTTCGCGGATATCCCCTACATGGGCGATATCGACAAGGACGGTCACGTGGGGATCACGGACCTGAACGTGGTGCTTAGCGATTTTGGTAACACCGTGACCCCGATGATGGGCGGCGACGTCGACTGGGATGGGTACATCGGGCTCACCGACCTCAACGCCGTATTGGGCGACTGGAACGCCGGCTCTACGGATAGCGCTGGCGTTGTCGTACCCGAGCCGATCGCGGTCGGGCTGGTCCTGCCCGGGGTCGCCTGCTGGATGCTTCGGCGGCGCGGGTAAGGGCTGTTACATCTGTTACACCAGACCCGATCGCCCAGCGTATGTAATTTGTTCAAAGGATATTCGGCACAGATCCTGGCAATTGCATGCGCCAAGCTTAAAATCTGACCGGCTAAATCCCCGATTGGGCCCATCACCCCTATCATCCCGTCAGTAAAACTCACCCCCACATTCGGTGCCTTTTCCGTTAGAATAGCTGGACTGGCAACGCTTTGGCGGCGGGCAGGTATCTTTCCCACCGACCAATGAATGTGTTTCTGTCGACTTTTTCGAGGTCTCCTCCATGGCTGAAGTCCTGATCGATAATATAGTCAAGGTCTACCCCGGCGACGTCCGCGCGGTCGACGATGTCACCCTTCACATCCAGGACAAGGAATTCATCGTCCTGGTCGGGCCGTCCGGCTGCGGCAAGAGCACGACCCTGCGCATGGTCGCGGGTCTCGAAGAGATCACCGACGGGACCATCCGCATCGGCGAGCGCGTTGTCAACGACGTCCCGCCGAAGGACCGGGACATCGCGATGGTCTTCCAGAACTACGCCCTCTACCCGCACATGACCGTCTACAAGAACATGGCCTTCGGCTTAAAGCTCCGCAAAGTCCCCAAGGACGAGATCGACAAGAAGGTCCGCCACGCCGCCGAAATCCTCGGCATCGAAATGCTCCTGGAACGCAAGCCCAAAGCCCTCTCCGGCGGGCAGCGCCAGCGTGTCGCGCTCGGCCGGGCCATCGTCCGTGACCCGGCCTGCTTCCTCTTTGACGAGCCCTTATCCAACCTCGACGCCAAGCTCCGCGTCGAGACCCGCGCCGAACTGAAGCGCCTGCACCACCGCCTGCAGACCACGACCATCTACGTCACCCACGACCAGGAAGAGGCCATGACCCTCGGCGACCGCGTCGTGGTGATGAGCGACGGCCTAATCCAGCAGAGCGACACCCCCCTGAACGTCTACAACAGCCCGATCAACCGCTTCGTCGCCAGCTTCGTCGGCACACCCCCGATGAACTTCCTGGACGGCCAACTCATCGGCGAAGGCGCCGATGTCTACTTCGAAGGCGCCGGTGTCAAGATCAAGCTCGATCCTACCCAGGCCGAGCAGTGCCAGGGCCGCGTCGGCCAGGAAGCCGTCATCGGCATCCGCCCCGAAGCCTTGTTCCCCAGGCCGACCGACGACGCCAACAACGAAGAACAGTCCGTCCAACTCACCGTCGGTGTGGTCGAGCCCCTGGGCAGCACCATGGACGTCTACCTACGCACCAGCGAAGACAAGCGCCTGGTCGCACGCATCAAGGCCGAGATCTTAAAGGAAGACACCCCCATCAAGATGTACCTGGACATGCACAAAGTCCACATCTTCGAGCCGGGGACGTATGGTGCGAACCTGACGCTGAAGGACGCGGTGACGGTGTGAGTTAACGACGATACCCGTTAATTGTGATAGCCCTCGACCCCGCCGACCATGGCGGGGTTTTTATTGATATCACTCGTGATCGTTTTGTCGCTATCTGGTCCGGCGGATCATAAATTTTTCGCGGAAGACGTTTGGCACCCACTTGGCATTAGCTGGTGTTGATTTTCGCATAGCCGTCAAGTTAATGAGACATTCAGAACCACGTCTTACGATGAATACTTACACAGATCCAATGCTGTTGGATATGAGTGAGTCAATTAAACGGCTTATGACTCTAAGGACTAAAAGTAAGATCGAAACACAACAACTTGGCTGAAGGCTCGATCAGAACCCCGGTTGAATCTAACATCTCCCTAACATATAATGTGCATTACTCATCCCAATAGGAGTGATCAAATGTGCGCCGTTAAAGCAAATATTCTCAAGGATAGTCAGGTCATCGCACGCAATGTAACAGTGAATCTACGACTCTCGAACGGGGATGAAGAAACTCTTATCAATAGGGTTGGTGACTTCGAGTTTGCACCAGAAGATGTGCCCGTCACAAATTGGGTAATAGATAATCAAGGGATATTAACGTTTGACTTTCTAAATGGTAACACCCTTGATTTCATAGTAAACGAAGGAATCGGCAATGGAATACCTGAAACTGGATACTATTTTCAAGCGACAGGTAGCATTGAGAAAGTTTAAAGATGATTAAGGCAAAATGTCCTAATG
>JAJDCV010000145.1 GCA_029260675.1 Phycisphaeraceae bacterium | reverse complement strand
TGCTGGAGCTTGTCGGTGACCTGGTTGTAGGCCTGGATGATCTCCGCGAGGTCTGCGGCACGGGGCAGGGATTCGGCCGGGGGCTGCTCAAGTGCCTGTGCGGGGGACTGGGCCGGAGGGGAGCCCGGGGGTAAGTCCGGGGACAAGTCCGGGGGCAGCGAGGTTGAGCGTTCGGGTTGTGCGGTGATTGGGGCCATCCGTAGCCGGTTTCCTGCAAGCGGTTTGAACCGCGTGGTCGTTATCCTTGTCGATCGGTGAATGTGGGAGCTTTCGTGCTGGTGGACGGTGGGCCGTAGGCTCTGACGGCCTGTCCCGCCTTGCCGACCTGGTTGAGTTGCGTTCCGATCTGGCTCTGAACGCCTTTCAGCTCGGTCCGGTCGCGCTCGTCCTGCTCGACCACCTCGTGGAGCATCTGTTCGATCTCGTCAAGGACCTGACGGACCCGTTCGCGGTGTGCCGGGGCCACCACGTCCGAGATGTCTGGCCAACGTTCGCGGTAGGGTGCGACCCGGGTGTTGGATCGGGACAGGTCATCGATCACCGACTGCCGCCTGGACAGCAAGGCCAGGAGCTGCTCGGTTGAGCCCTCGTGGATGCACTTGGCCTGCTGGCCGCTTAGGTTTTTTAACTCACGGTAGAGGTCCCGCTGTCCGATCAGCAGATCGAGCAGGGCGAGAACCTGTTGAGATGGGCTTTCCTGGGTCTTCACGGTCATCCATGACCTCGATTCGGTATCCGGCGTCGGCGCCGTGTCCGGCCGGGCATCCTGCCTGGCTATGTTGCTATCGGCAAATCTTGCCTTGGAGCGCAATTTCTTACACATCGCGGTTCATCGGCCCGCGATATGCCCGTCTAGATCATCTCATCGCTAGTCATAGCATGTCTATCCTTGACAGCCGCGGATGTATATCCGCGGAACCCCGCATATTCATGCGGGGCTATTACACAATTCCGCCACCTGGGGTAGAGACGCTCTACCCCCCCACCTCGGCGGCATTGGCCTGGCTGTTGAACAGGTTTCGCTCGCTGGTCCAGCGCAACCAGTCCTCCCAGTGCTCACGGGTCATCGGCAGGTTCTTGTCCTCGAAGGCCGCGTCGGGGATCCTTTCGAGCTGGCTGCGGGCCATGTCGTTGGCGACCTTGGCGTCCTTGAACCGGCCCAACTCGCAATAGGCGTTGACGATCTGCACGCGGGCGACCAGGGACGCCGGGTCGTCGGAGTAGTTGTTCGCGGCGGTGTTGTAGAGCTGGATGGATTGTTCGAAGACTTCTCGGTCATACGCACAGTCGGCCTGGTAGAAGTAGGCGTTACGAAGATACAGCTCCTCGACCGGGTCCAATCGGGTTAAAGCAGCTTTCTTAGCCTCGAGGCCGCTGATGGCCTGGTTGTATTGGACCTGTGCCTGCTTCAGGCGGTCATCGCGCTCGTCCTGAAGGCTGACTCGTGCAGCGTGGGACTGGGTTGAAGCGATCTGTTCGTCCAGGGCTGGGACGCTGCGGCGGTTGGCGTCGGCGAGGAGGAAACGCAGCCCCGGGCCCTCGTCGGTCTGGCCGTAGCGCTGCACCGCTTCGGTCAGCAGTTCGATCGCCCGGGCGTACTTCACGGGGTCCTCGTCGCCGATGCGGTGGAACAGCCTGCCCAACGCGATCAGCGCCTGGCGGTATTCGCCGCTGTCCGGCGTGATCGCTTCGTGATCGTCGATGACCAGCGTCAGGGTCTGGATCGCCTGATCGGTTTGGCCCACCGCGTCCTGGCACTGCGCCATCAGGGCGAGGCTGCTGTAGGTCTCTGGGCTGCGTGGGTAGTCCTCGACCAGTTTCTGGAACTTCGCCAGTGCAGGAGCGTACTGACGGTCGGCCATGTACGCCCGTGCCAGGTTGCGGATTGCGCGCAGGCGTCGGGGGTCGCCGTCACGGGTCTGGATGAACTGCTCGTAGACCCGGATCGCCCGGTCCCACAACTGGGCCTTGTCGTAGTTGGTAGCCGCGCTCCACAGACTCTTGCCGTGCGTTTCGTTGTCTTCGATCGTGACCTGTGTGGCGTGCCTGTAATAATAATCCGCCGCCTGGGCGTAGTAGTCGGCGGCCTGCTGGTTCGCCAATCGGCGGGCCTCGGCGGTAAGCGGAGGTTGACCGGGAACGCGCGTCGAATCGGCCTGGGCCTGCTCGCTGCGCTGCTCGGCGATCCGCTGGCAGGTGCTTGCAAGCTCCACAAGCAGCTTGTTGCCAGGGTTGTCCCCTTGAAGCAGGGCCAACACATCCAGATAGTCCTTTGCCAAGTCGAACTCGTCCACATCAAATGCCCGTTCGTACTGGGTGTGGATCGTGTCCGCCGCGGCCTTACGCCGGGGATCCCAAGGCCGGGTCCTGTCCAGCATCTCCTGAACCGCCAGCTCGAAGTAGCGCCCGGCCGCGGCGTGATCGCCCAGCCTCGCCTCGCAGTCGGCCCGGCCGATCAACGCCGAGATGTGCGCCCCGGCCGAGGACGGGTAACCCTCCTCGGCCGACCTGAAATACTCAAGCGCCTCCTCGAGTTGCTCGCCATCCACCTGCGCAAGCGCCAACTGACCCAACCCGACCAGGATGTCCGCGTTCAGGTCATCCGTCGCGGCGACGCGGCGCTGCGCGTGCAGATAGCGCTGTTCGGCCTTCTGATTGTCGTCGATCGCCTGATACGCCTGCGCCAGCTTCACGATCAGCGGCGCCAGGTCGTCGTCCCCGCCCTGGTTCGCCAGCCTTTGAATACGACGCAGCAGGTACGTGATCGCGCCCTGTGGGTCGCCGGCCTGCAACTGCAAGGAAGCCTGGAACCCGTCCGCCCAGACCTCCTGCTGCCGCGCCAGCGCGGTATCGGTGATCGCCTTGATATCCTTGCGGAACCGCTCGACCAAAGGCATCAACGTATCCAGGTCCACCTCCGGTCGGTCATCCCGGCGCTGCTCGATCATGTCACGCACAATCAGGTAACGCTGCGCCGCCTGCGGGCCTGTCATCTGATCCAGCAACGCCAACGCCCGGCTGTCTTCGCCCAGCGCGACCAGCGACATGATGTAATGCCGAAGCGAAGGCCCGGCCAACTCTTTGCCGTGCTGCTTCGCCTTGCCGTAGTACTCGACGATCCGCTCGTACGTCGGCTGCGCCGCCTCCACGCCCTCCCGGCCGACCACCCCGGTCTTGTAGAGTTTTTCAAAATTCAGGTCGCCGTAGAGCTGGTAGTAGTAGCCCCGCTCGGACTCAGGAAGCTCCGTGCTGCGAGACTCGACCTCAACCAGCACCGCCTCTGCGTCTTCCAACTGGTCTTTCTCAAGCAACAACTCGGCGTCGGCCAGCTTGCCGTGGAAATCGCTGGGGTCGTGTACCGGCAACGACAGGTACACGCCGATCACCAGCAACCCAAGCCCGAATAACAGCACCGGCAACTGCCAGACCTGCGACCAGAGCATGTCCTGGCTCGACCCGCCACTGTTGTCTTGCGACAGGTCCGGGGGAAGATCCGGGGGCAAGTCCGGGGAGGGATCGGGTTGGATCGGGGGTGCGTCAGCCATGACTACGCCGCCTGCTCCTGGGCTTCACGCGCTAACAGATCGCGGACCTGCTCGACGGTGAGTTTCGCTTTAAGCTGCATCACCCGTTCGAGGCGGGCGAAGACGGATTCGTCGTACAGCCGGTGCCCGCCGGGGGTCCAGCTTGTCTCACCGATCAAACCCCACTTGGTGTAGTTGTGCAGCGTCTGTCGGCTCAGGCCCGTAGCCGCGGCCAACTCGCCGACCTTGTAGCGCTTAGGCGGCACAACCAACCGCCCCACCGTCCGCCGGGCACCCGGGGGGTTCGGGGCACCCACTGCGCCGTCGGCTCGCTTATCCAATGCACGGCTATCTATAGATACGGTTGACATCATCCCACCATGTAATCGACCAAAAACCACCGCCCCCGGAGCCGCGGAAGCGCGCCCCGCTACAAACCCATGACCTTATGGAGGCCGAGGGTTGGGCCGGTAATTGGACGTATCGTCAAAGTGGGCGTAAGTACGTTAATAAGGATGGGGTTACGAGGATTATACCCGGCCGCGATTCCGGTGAATCCGGTGCCGGTATTATCGGACCACGGCCGGTTGGGACACACCCCCGCCCGTGGCACCTGACAGCACGCAGGGCCGGGCACGGCGGATCAAACATTCGGCTTATGCGCCACCAGCGTGTAGTGCATCGGCAGCCTGCCGCGGAGCCTGCCGGGCAGTTCCCACCTATCCGGTCCGGTCTGCTGCATCATGGGATAGCGCGGGAACTCGCAACGCGACGTCTCCGTCAGCCGATCGATCACCAGCCCCGCCTCGATCAACCCCGTCACCACATCACCCAAGGGATGCACATGCTCGACGGATTTATTCTGTGTGAACGCCGCGTCCGGGTCGGCATACGTCCCGCCCTCGGTGAATACGATCGGCTCGCCATTCAAATAGGGATTTACTGGCTCCAGATGGTCCGCGCCCTCGCCCCCGGAAGTCTGCTCAAGCATGTCCGACACCGGGTGACAATCATCCAGCACATACCGCCCGCCGGGCTCGAGCATCGCCGCCACCACATCCGCCCACCGCTTCAGATCCGGCAGCCAACACAAACATCCCACCGACTGAAATACCACATTAAAACGCCGCCCCACGGCTTTCGGCGCATCATAGATGTCCGCACAATGAAATTCGGCCTTGAGCCCAAGCTCGTCGCGCAGAACCTCGGCCTTTTCAATCGCCGGCCCGGAAAAGTCCAGCCCCACCGCCTCCGCACCCAACCGCGCCCATGACAGGGTCTCCATCCCCATGTGGCACTGCAAGTGAATCAACGACTTGCCTTTGACCTCCCCCACCGCCTGGGTCACCTCATCCCGCAGGCAATGCCCCCCACCGCGCAAAGCCTCCGCATCCCGCCGATACATCGCCGACCGCCAATGCGCCTCCACCCGATCGTCCCAATAGGCACGGTTGGTGGTGATGGCGTCAAGTTGTGCATCAGACCTCGGCATGGTGGTGGGAGTGTAACACACCAGAATTCTGCAAGAGGTTAGTTTTGCCGACGCAAGCCCCACGCACACCCAAACCCCAAGACCAATACCGTCCCCGCCTCTGGCACCGTAGCCACAAAAACGCCACTTGTACCATCTTCAAACAAGATTTTTAAGGCAAGTTGACCAGAATCATTCATTTCAGATGGTACAAAACCCTTAACGATGCGCAGATCGGTTTCCAACGTGAACGGGTTGATGTTAAACAATTGCCCCTCGCGCAGGATCAACTCCATCTGCCCCCTGGCATCGATTGTCCATAAACCAAAATCATTACCTTCGTCAATGCCGCTCCCCCGTAACAATGCTGTAAAGAGAATCTGCCCCACGTCATTAAATGAAACCAGTTCGTTAATCTCATCGAAGACAATGCCGGGCCCGGCCCCGGCAGCTTCATCAGACGTTCGTACAACCAATCCAAGATCACCGTTGCGATCCACCCAGATACCGTCACGATCCGAGGATGTCACACCGGGGCCAGCCACCCTTGCATGCAAGGCAACCTGATCGTGGTTGTTGAGGTAGAAACGGTTGCCGAATCTGGATGTCGCCGGATACAGGTCATCTTCACTCGTCCCCTCTAGGGGTTCTTCGAAGGCGATCGGCCTGAGCCCTTCGGGCGTCTCAACCCACACACCTCGCTGTACCCCATTTGTCAGTGTAGCACTAAAGATAGTGCGTCCATTGTCATTAATATCGTATTGAGTAAACTCGCCAAAACGCCCGCCGACAATACCCGGTGTCGCGGTGCTTCCCCGGGCTACCTCACGGATGGACTCTGGACCACCTGCCCAGATTACATGCGTCGGGAAAGAGAATCCCTTATTGCCCCCTCTATCGCGGACGACATCACCGACAAACACAACTTGGTGACTCTTATTGAAGTATGCCACCGCATGTCCGAAATCGTCGATAAGTTCACTTGCATGGCGTGCATCTGGCGCGCTCCCACCCTCTCGGGCGATCAGTTGCAATTCACCATCCACCTCCATCCAGATCCCCCTGAACCATGTGGAAGTCGAGGCGGCACCTATAAAGTCCGCCGCCATAGCGAACTGCCCAGCATGACTGTGCGCCAGACGCCTGAACTGCCTGATACCTGTAAACGATTCCAAATCGGGCGCGTCAGACCATCGTCGGAACTTAAACTGAAGCACTCCATCCTGCTCAGCCCAAAACCCGCGAGCGTTATTGAATCCGACCCCGGGCCCCTCAAGCATCGATCTGAAGGAAACATCACCGGCATCATTCAAAGCAAGTTGGTCAATCGGAGGGGTCGGCCAGTCAAATACGATGCCTTGGGCCAGCCCCGGCACCTGGTCGCCCTCCCGGGCAATCATGCGCAACGCCCCCCCGCCTTCCGACCAAACACCTTGAAAGCGATCGCCCGTATTCAGGTTTTCGCCAAAGCCGCGAAACGCCACTTGACCAGACATATTAATAACGGACCGAGAACTGAATGCATGATACACCTCACCGCTCACACCACCGGCGACAGGTCGCCCCTCAAATGCTACCAACCGATAATCAACCCCCGCCCTAGCAATGCGAAAGGGCAGTAAACACAAACTGATAAGAATCAGCAGGGCAGCAACGGATCGCACATGGTTCCCGGAGAATAATAATGCTGACATATCGGCACTCGGAATAGGCCTAAACCGAACAGCTTTCCCACTCCGAGACTTAGCTAGACTTGGTGCTAAGGACCGTAATGTATTTTAATATAATACATCGATCTGTCAATATTCTATATCACAGATTATCACCACCTACGCCTAATGCCTGCCTATCTTAACGGGCTTAACACACGGCTGAACAGATATGACCACCGCACAGCAGGACCAATAATATCCCGGTACGGCTGCTTGGTGACGCTACCCCTTCGCCCGCCGCCTTCGCCTCAACTCCGCATCGATAAACCCCTGCAGGTCCCCGTCCATGACTTTTTGGGGGTTGGGTTGTTCGTAGTTGGTGCGGTGGTCTTTGACGCGGTTGTCGTAGAAGACGTAGGAGCGGATCTGGGTGCCCCAGCCCATGTCGAGTTTGCCGCCGGTGGCGTCGTTGAGTTCGGCGGCGCGTTCTTCTTCGGCGATCAGTTCGAGCCGACCCTTAAGAATACCCATCGCCTGCTTGCGGTTCTGCTCCTGAGACTTGTGGGTGGAGCTGACGATCTGGATGCCGGTGGGCTTGTGGGTGATGCGCACGGCGGAGGCGATCTTGTTGACGTTTTGGCCGCCGGGGCCTGACGAGCGTGCGAAGGCCATGATGTCCAGGTCGTTGTCGTCGATCTCGACGCCGCCGGTGTCTGGGAACTCTGGGATGACGTCGACGGCGGCGAAGCTGGTCTGGCGTTTGCCCTGCGCGTTAAATGGCGAGACCCGGGCGAGGCGGTGGGTGCCGCGTTCGCAGGAGAGGTAGCCGTAGGCCATCGGGCCCTTGATGTAGAGGGTGACGTCTTTGAGACCGGCTTCTTCGCCGAAGGTTTTGTTGACTTCGCTGACGTCCCAGCCGGTGTTCTCGCAGTAGTAGAGGAACATGCGCAGGAGCATCTCGGTCCAGTCCTGTGCCTCGGTGCCGCCCTCGCGGGAGTAGATGGTGAGGTAGCAGTTGCGTGGGTCGTATTTGCCGGAGAGCAGGGACAAGGTTTCGAGCCGACCCATCTCGGTTTCGAGTGAGTGCGCCTCGGTGAGGACTTCGGCCTTGGTGTCGGCGTCGTCGGCTTCCTGGGCCATCTCCCAGAGCAGCGCGACGTCCTCGACCCGCTGCAAAGCGGCGGCGAGGGGATCGACGACGGCCTTGGCGGCCTTGAGGTCGGCGACGATTTCGTTGGCCTTGTCCTGGTTATCCCAGAAACCGGGCTCGCCCATCAGGGCTTCCAGCTCGCCGAGGCGGGTCTTCTTTTGATCGTAGTTAAAGAGAGTCGCGGATGCTTTCCACCCGCGCCTCGAGCTCCTTCAGCAGGGAAGGAACGCTTTCGATGGTGTGTGTCTGCTCAGCCATGGGGGAAGTATAGCGAAGCCACAGGGAAAAGCGCACAGACAAGCAACGAGCTACCACGCTGGCAAGCAAATGCATGACTCGTCGCGCTCACACACTATGGAGGCTAGCCCATCTAACACGGGCCGCGACCGGACGCAGAAAACAATGCACAGTCTTAATAATGAGATTAATTTGTCTTTATACATCGTCGATAGGGATACAGAATCCCGGGGAACGGCCAGGGCCAGATGGTCCACCGAGACGTATCCCAGGGAGCAAGCGATGAAAGCCGAACGAGTTGCTGTCTTAAAGAGTGCTTTCAGCACATTGATCGGTGTCGTTGCGGTTGGCGTATGCGCAACGGGCCAGAGCGCCTTGGCGGGTGAGGATATCGCCGCCGATAACATGGGCGTCACTTTCGAGGCGTCGATCACCACCGACTGGTCTAACAACCTACACGGGGGCCTGAATACCGAGGGCAGTACGTTTCGCCACCTGTTCAACGGCAACCTTATCCTCGACACCGATAGGCTCATGGGCTGGCAAGGTGGGACGTTCTTCCTGAACTTCCAAAACCACAACGGCCCAGACGCCACGGCCGATGATGTCGGTGACGCGCAGGCGTTCTCGAACATTGACGCCGATGGCCGGACCGAGATCGCAGAACTTTGGTTCGAGCAGGTCACGTCCGACGGGGCGATCCGCGTGAAAGTCGGCAAGGTCGAGGCCAACGCGGAGTTCGCCTACGTGGACAACGGCGGCGAGTTTATCAATTCGTCGATGGGGTTCAGCCCAGCGGTCTTCGTGCTGCCGACCTACCCGGACCCGGCGATGAGTGTCAATCTATTCGTGTATCCCACCGACGGGTTCTACGCCGGCGCGGGGCTGTACGACGGATCGCTGAACGAGGGCGTGCCGACCGGGTCGCGTGGGCCTAAGACATTCTTTGAGCATCCCGCAGACCTGTTTGTGATCGGTGAGGCCGGGCTTACCTGGGGCGGGGAAGGCGACGATCTGCCGGGCAGGCTGGCGGCAGGCGGCTGGTGGCACACCGGGACGTTTGTCCGCTTCGACGGCATGACCGACGAAGAGACCGGCGGGTTCTACATCGTCTTCGACCAGACGCTGTCACAAGAAAAACCAGGCGATCCCGACGACGGGCAAGGGCTTGGTCTGTTCCTGCAATACGGGTACGCCGACGCCGACGTCAGCATGATCGAGCACCACGCCGGGGGCGGACTTGCGTGGACCGGGCCGATCGACGGACGGGACGACGACGTCTTGGGCATCGGGGTGTCCTCCGTGTGGTTCAGCGATGAGCCCGGCGCGGGCTTAACCGACGACACCGAGACCGCCGTCGAGCTGTTCTACAAAGGCCCAGGTCCTGCCCTGGGTCAGCGTCAAACCCGACCTTCAATACATCAGCAACCCCGGCGGGACAGGACTCGACGATGCGCTCGTCGCAACGATCAGGGTCGAGGCTGAGTTTTAACGACCCGCAACCATTCGCCCACTTACGGTCGCAGTACACCCACCATTAATAATCGGGTAATAGCACAATGACAAACTCAATCATGGCAAAACTGACACTATCCCTAACCGCTTTGACGGTATTTCTCGGAGGCGTCGTCTTCTACAATTGGACCCTGACCATCCAGGTCAAGAGTTCCATGAATGACGTGGACGCGTACGTGGAAGAGGCGCAACAGACCGCCAGTGTCATTGCGATCAAGGCAAAGGAACTGCAACTGCATGTGGTGCAGGTCCAGCAATGGTTAACCGATATTTCTGCAACACGCGGGGCAGAGGGATTCGACGACGGGTTCGTTGAGGCCCAGAAGCACGCGGAGTCGTTCGGATCGCTCATGTCAGAGTTCCAGGACCATTTTAGCAGCGAGAACAACGAGGAGGCGTTGAAGAGCGCCGAAGAGTTGGTGACTAGATTTAACGCCTTTTACGACATGGGGCAGAAGCTTGCACAGACCTATATCGACGGGGGCCCCGAAGCCGGCAATCTCATGATGGAAGAGTTCGACGCCGTCGCCGCGGCATTGGATGCCGAGATCCAGCCTTTCGTCACGGACCAAATCGCCTCTCTGACAGAGGTCATGGACCATGTCAAACAGAACACGCAATCCACAACCGTTAAGGTTGACCGTATCCGCATCTTGGCGTTGGGTCTGATCGTCGTGATCGTCGTCTGTTGTATCGGCGGCTGGCTCTCGCTGCGGGCGCTGGTCGTCAAGCCAATCCTGAGCATGGTCAATCGCCTCAAGGACATCGCCGAGGGCGAGGGCGACCTGACCCAGCGGGTCGATCAGGATCGCAAGGATGAGTTGGGCGAACTGGGCAAGTGGTTCAACGTCTTCATCGAGAAGGTGCACGACATCATCTCGCAGATCGCCTCGGGTGCGCGCGAAGTGGCCGGGGCATCGACACAGATCGCGGCATCGAGTGAGCAGATGGCTGCCGGGATGGCCGAGCAGTCCTCACAGGTCACTCAGATCAGCTCCGCGGTGGAGCAGATGTCCGCCAGCGTCACCGAGGTGTCGCGCAAGTCTGTCGAGGCCGCCGACAACGCCAACGCGGCCGGCGAATTAGCCTCCAAGGGCGGTACGGTGGTGGACGCCACCATCGAGGGTATGAGCAGCATCAGCCAAGCGGTCGCCGCAAGCGCCGCAAGCGTGTCGGAGTTGGGCAAGCGTGGCGAGCAGATCGGGCAGATCATCGAC
>JAJDCV010000144.1 GCA_029260675.1 Phycisphaeraceae bacterium | reverse complement strand
CCATGCCGTAGTCATCGCCGGCCAAAACCACCAGTGGGGTACCGGCGTTTTTGTAGTTCAGGCTGGCGTCGTAGATCGTGCTGACGTTGCCGGTGGTGAAGTCGGTGGTGAACCCGCCCTCGGTGCCGGGGGCGAGCTGGTTCTTGACGCGGATGTTGGCGAAGGTGCCGCGGGTCATGACCCGGTCGTTGCCCCGGCGTGAGCCGTAGCTATTAAAGAGCGTGCGCGGGACGTCGTTGTCTGTCAGGTATTTCCCGGCGGGCGAGTCGGACTTGATCGCGCCGGCGGGGCTGATGTGGTCGGTCGTTACCGAGTCGGCCAGCTTCGCCAGACAACGCGCCCCGGTGATCGGCTCGATGGGTTTAACCTCATCGGTCAGCCCGACGAAGAAAGGCGGCTCCTGCACGTACGTCGACTTCTCGTCCCAGTCGTACAACGCGCCGGTCGAAGACTTCACATCCTGCCATTCCTGCGAGCCATCGAATACGTTGGCGTACTGAGTGACGAACTGCTCGCGGGTGACGCAGGAAGCGACGGTGTCTTGCACTTCCTTCTGGGAAGGCCAGACGTCTTTCAGGAAGACGTCGTTGCCGTTGGCATCTTGTCCGAGTGGATCTGTCTGCAGGTCGATGTCCACCGTGCCGGCGATGGCATACGCGACGACCAGCGGCGGGCTGGCGAGGTAGTTGGCCTTGACGTCCGGGCTGATTCGGCCTTCAAAGTTTCGGTTGCCCGACAGCACGGAAGTGGCAACCAGATCATTGTCGTTGATGGCCTGACTGATCGGCTCGGGCAGCGGGCCGGAGTTGCCGATGCAGGTCGTGCAGCCGTAGCCAACGGTGTGGAAACCCAGCGCTTCGAGGTCTTCGGTGTGGTTGGGCTGGTTGTAGTACTCGGTGTCAACCTTGGATCCGGGCGCGAGTGAGGTCTTGACCCAGGGCTTGCGTGTCAGGCCGAGTTTGCGGGCTTTGCGCGCCAGCAGTCCGGCGGCGATCATCACCTCGGGGTTGGATGTGTTGGTGCAGCTGGTGATCGCGGCGATGACGACGGCCCCGTCTTTGAGCGAGAACGTCTGGCCGTCGTTGGTGACATCAACCTGCCGAGCGACGGGCTTGGTAGCCGTCGCGGCACTGCCGGAACTGGCAGCGGGTTGATCGACGCTTTGAAACCCACCGAGCGTCCGCACCCACTGGTCCTGCATGTCGCCTAGGTTGATCCGGTCTTGTGGCCGCTTGGGCCCTGCCAACGCAGGCTCGACCGTCGACATGTCCAGTTCCAAGACATCGGTGTAGGTGATATCCCGCGAATCGTCACGCCAGAGGCCCTGGGCCTTGCAGTACTGCTCGACGGTGGCGATCAGTTTTTCGTCGCGGCCGGTCAGCCGCATGTATTCAAGCGTCTGGTCATCGACGGGGAAGAAGCCCATGGTCGCGCCGTACTCCGGAGCCATGTTGGCGATCGTCGCGCGGTTGGCGAGCGGCATGTGATCCAGGCCGCTGCCGAAGAACTCAACGAACCGCCCGACCACGCCGTGCGCCCGCAGCATCTCGGTGACGCGCAGCACCAGGTCGGTCGCGGTGCAGCCCTCGGCGAGCTTGCCGGTGAGCTTAAAGCCCACGACCTCGGGGATCAGCATATAGATCGGCTGGCCAAGCATCACGGCCTCGGCCTCGATCCCGCCGACGCCCCACCCGACGACGCCCAGCCCGTTGATCATCGTCGTGTTCGAATCGGTGCCGACTAAGGAGTCGGGGTAGAGCACGCCATCAGAATCCCACACACCCTTGGCGAGGTATTCCAGGTTGACCTGGTGGACAATGCCTGTGGCCGGTGGGACAACACGGAAGTTATCAAACGCCTGCTGGCCCCACTTGAGGAACTGGTAGCGCTCGTTGTTGCGTTCGAATTCTTTTTCGCTGTTGATGGATAGCGCGACGCCCGACGCGAAGGCATCGACCTGCACGGAGTGATCGATCACCAGGTCGCAGGGGACCAGTGGATTGACTTTCGTGGCGTTGGCGTCATCGCCGGTCATGCGGACGATCCCCGCCCGCATCGCGGCGAGGTCTACGACCGCCGGCACACCGGTGAAGTCCTGCAACACAACCCGCCCGGGGTTGAAGGGGATCTCCTGCTCGCCGACGTGCTTGGCGTCGTAGCAAGCCAGGGCTTTGACGTGTTCATCGGTGACGACGTACCCGTCGTGGTGACGCAGGCAGGCTTCCAGCAGCACCTTGATCGAGTACGGCAGGTTGGCCACCTCGCCGACCCCCCGTAAGGCGTCAAGCTGGTAGATCGTCCTTTCGCCCAGCGGGGTGCTCACTGTCTTGCGGGCCTTGAAGGGGTCGTTTCCGGGGGTGTTTGAGGCGTTCATTTATTTGGGATCCTGTTGGTGAGCCCTTTATCTTAGCATGAAAACGGGCCTATTTCGAAGCTAATACCCCGGCCCCCTCAGGTCGATCTCACCGTCAGGCCAGCCAGGACCCGCCGGGTAACGCACGACCGTATCGTCACCAAAAGGCGATTTACGTTCACGTTTAGTGTCAAGTGAATTCACAATGGGGTTGTCGATAAACACCGCGCCGAGTTTGCTGTAGAACCCACGGTTATGTGGTTCTGTCTGAAACAGACTGAAGGGGAAGACGCCGTTGTCAACCTGTCTAAACGCTGCTTCGACAACCGCCCTGCCCAGCCCGATGCCGCGTTGGTCTTCCACCACAACGACACCCCCTAACGCCAGTATGGTCATCCGGCCGATGCTTGTGTCGATCTCTCGTGCGAAAGTATGCGCCATGGCCAGCACACGGTCGTGCTCGATCACGGCGTAGCTCATCGCCGCGTGTTCGGGCCGGCCGGTAAAAGCCCGCGCTTCCGCCACACGACGACTCGCCTCGTCTTGGGGGGTTTCAGGTGGATCACGCGGCCAGGTGCGCTGACTCAACTCCACCATCCGGACAACCACATCCAATGGCAATTCACTTAAGCGAAATGCTTTTACGCTACCGATGACCTGCTCCATATTTTGAGTTTGGTATCTACATAATACGGGGTAGAGCACGGAATAGGGTTGATTATGGCGCTCCTTGATTAGTACAATACCGTATGGTCCCGGGCGGCTGGGGCATCATCGAAGGGCGGGCGTATTATGCGAACACCGCACATCCATCGGCTCTGTCGGCTTGCGTTCCGGCTGGCGGGTGCGACGGCGAGTGCCAGGGTTACTCTCGCAGGGGTGCTGTCGCTTAGCCTCTGTGCCGGGCATACCACTGCGTTTGTGAGTTTCGGCAACGGCTTCGGTTCCAAATGGGGACCCGATCCAAACTTCGGCACGGGGGCCGTGGTGACATGGGGCTACATGC
>JAJDCV010000143.1 GCA_029260675.1 Phycisphaeraceae bacterium | reverse complement strand
CCTGCCCAGCCCGCTGCCTGAACCGGCGACCCTGACGCTCCTGGCATTGGGTGCGGGTGTGACCTGTTTCGGCAAACGTCGTCGGCTGTGAATCACGCTCCCTGATTCCTCCGTCGTACCTGCGGTGAGTGCTTATACAATCGGCACTTACCCTCGATTAACCTGCCCGGCCTCAAGTTTTTGAGGAAACGGTCAGGCTCAGATATCCATCATGTTGGTTAAAATCACGTGCATTTTCCTTGACGTGACCCATATATCGGTTTAGGCTCCGGTCCTGCAAGCATCCCTTGAGGTGTGATCACCATACACCTCACGTGTTTTTTGCAGATTTACAATCAAACAAGGAGAGGAGGAAGATCTAAGGTCGGAGAAACGACTATGAGATCAGGTAGAGCCTTTGTACGAGCCACACGGTCGGGTGCGCTTTTTTTAAGTCTGGTTGGGGCCGTGTCGCTCGGGTCGTCGGTTAACGCCGGCGTCTTGGCCAGCGCCGGCGGGTCGATACCGACCTCTACCGGAACACAACTTTTTGACAATAGCTTCGGCGGCTTCTCTGTGTCCGCGAACGTGGATTTCGCTGTCTTCGCGCCCGGCGCATTCGGGACCGCTTTCCCGGGCGAGGATCCCAGCGGGGGCGCCCACTACGTCTACGCGTATCAGATCGAGAACCTGGATACCGATATCGTCACGATGACGGTTGGGCTCGACGGCGATGAGATTTTGGGTACGGTAGGTTTCGTCGGCGGCGTCGGGCTTGTGGACCCGGCCGCGGCCCTCTTCGTCGGTGCCGGGCCAAGCTCCGTGGCCTGGGACTTCGACCCTGCGCAACTCACCTCGGGATTGTCCAGTGCCGTCTTGTACTTCACCAGCGCCGATGCCCCCGGATTAGATTCGGCGACTGTTCTGGCTACATTTGCCGACTCCCATGACCTGCCCAGCCCGCTGCCGGAGCCTACGGCCTTGAGCCTGTTAGCTCTGGGTGCCGGTTTCATCTGTTATGGCCAGCGCCATCGGGTCTGACTGAATCTCGCGTATCCATACTCCCTGCGCGGCACCGCACGCGACGATGGGGCGATAGCCGCGCACTTGGGACGTACAACGGTGACACACATTCCATGCGGGCGTAGAACAAGCCATTCGGCACGTTTGCATCGCGATTAAAAAATAATCTCGATAGGGTGACGCCACGTGGGATTGTCAGGCCGCTTCGGCGTCGTCCTGGCCTAGCAGGTAGCGCGTCGCGGCGTCGGCGGGCATCGGCTTCTTGAAGTAGTAACCCTGGCCGTAGTCGCACTCCAGGCTCTGCAGCAGTGCAAGCTGCTCGGGGGTCTCGATGCCCTCCGCCACGGTGGTCATGTCAAAATGCTGGGCGACGGTGATGATGGCCTGCATGACGGCGGCAAGCTCTCGGGTGGCGATCATGCTCCTGATAAAGCTCTGGTCGATCTTCAGGACGTCAACCGGGAGCTTGTGCAGGTTACTCAGGGACGAGTGCCCCGTGCCGAAGTCGTCCATCGCCAGGCTGATACCCAGCTCTTTGATCTGATTCAGCAGCGGGGTCATGTCGTGGCGGTCGTCGATGATGGTCGACTCGGTGACTTCGAGTTTTAGATACTTCGGGTCGATCCCCGAGTCGTTGATCGCATCGCGGACCGTGGCCAGGACATCGGGGTGGCAGACCTGGCGCATAGAGAGGTTGACGTTGACGTTGACCGGGTGATCCGGCCGGGTGTGGTGGTTCCATTGGTACAGCTGTCGGCAGGCCTCGCGTAAGACCCATTCGCCGATGGGGACGATCAGCCCGGTGTCCTCGGCGATGGGTATAAATTCGGCGGGAGAGATAAGCCCCCGTGTGGGGTGGTACCACCTCAGCAACGCCTCGAAGCCGTGCAACGCTCCGTCCTCAAGGTGGACGATCGGCTGGTAGTGTACCTGGAACTCCTTACGCTCCATGCTGCCGCGCAGATCCGCCTCCAGTTCGAGCCGCTCCAACGCCTGCGCGTGCATCGTCTGATCGAAGATCACGACCCGGGCCTTGCCCGCTTCCTTGGCCTGGTACATCGCCGCGTCGGCGTCGCGGAGCATGGCATCGGCCCGTGTGTAACGCTGAGCGTTGGTGACCAGACCGATGCTGGCGGTGCTGATCACCTCGTGCCCCATGAGGTCGTGTGGCCGGGCGAACGTATCCAGCAGGCGGCTCGCGGTCAGGCGGGCCTCGTTGTAATCGGCCAGATTATTCAGCAGCACAACAAACTCATCGCCGCCGAACCGCGCGGCGATGTCGCCGTGACGCAGGATGTCGTCGAACTGGCGGGCGATGTCGATTAGCAGGGCATCCCCGACGTTGTGCCCGAGGCTGTCGTTGATGACCTTGAACCGATCGAAGTCAAAGAACAGGACCGCGAACTTGAAGTTGGGATCGACCCGGGCATGCTCGATCGCCTGGTTCAGATGCGTGGCGAATAGCTCACGGTTGGGCAGGTCGGTCAGCCGGTCGTGCTCGGCGGCCTTGCGGAGCATGTCCTGCGCCTCTTTGATCGCGGTGATGTCCGCCATCGACCCGGCGACCCGGACCGCCCGGCCGGCCTCGTTCCGCACGACGGCGCCCCGGCAGAGCATCCAGACGGTCTGCCCGCTAGCGTGGTTCATCCGCAACTCGACCTCGAATGTCTCGTCTTCGCCGCGCAGGTGCTCGTCGAATTCCTGCATGAACGCCCCGATATCGCGCTGGTCGATCCGGGTGATCCATACCTCGGGGCTGTCGCTGACAGGGTCATCGGGCCCCAGCCCCAGCATCCGCCTCCACTGCGGCGCGTAGTAGACTTTGTCGGTGAGCAGGTCCCAGTCCCAAAGCCCGTCCCGCGACCCATTAACCGCGAGCTTGTACCGAAGTTCGCTTTCCTTGATGCTCAACTCGCTGTCTTTGCTATGGTCGATGTCCATATGCACGCCGATCATCCGCAGCGGCTCACCTTCGGTGTCGCGTTCTGTCACCTTGCCCACATCCATGATCCACTTCCACGACCCATCATTCATACGGACCCGTTGCTCGCAGCGATAGATGTCTGTCTCGCCCTTAAGGTGCTTGTCCACCTCCGCCAGCGCCAAGGGCAGGTCCTCCGGGTGGCAGAGACGCTTCCACGTCTCCAGATTCATCGGGAGTTGGCCCGGCTCGTACCCGAGCATGGTGTACCAGGTGTCGTTGAAGTAGGTGCTGTTGTCGGTCAGGTTCCAGTCCCACAGGCCCTGGTTGGCCGCGACCAGGGCCAGGTCCAGCCGCTGCCGGCTATTCTTCATCTCGGTGATGTCGGTGCGGATCGCGACGTACTGCGTGACCCGGCCCAGGTCATCCTTGAACGGGACGATCGTCGCATCGACCCAGTAGTGCGTGCCTTGCTTGGTGAGGTTCTTGATCTCTCCCCGCCACGTATCGCCTTTGGAGATCGTCGTCCACAGGTCTCGGTAGAATGTCCGGTCGTGTTCGTTGCTCTTGACAACCCGGTGGTTCTTACCGATCAATTCCTCGGCGGAGTAACCGCTGATCTGACAGAATTTCTCGTTGGTGTAGGTAATGTTTCCCTTGATGTCGGCGATGCTGATGATCGCATGCTTGTCTATAACCAGCTTTTGGTCTTTCAACTCACTTAGGACCTCCTCCATCATCTTCTGATTTTTTCTCAGCGCGATGTCTGTCAGCCTGTTCTGCTTGAAGGCATTGACGTTGACCGCGAGCAGCCCGCCCGCGGGGAAGAGGTAAGACACGGCCTTGAGCGTGTGTGCGACATTGAACGCCGAGTCATGTAGCGCGGTGGACCCAAAAGCCATGTAGAGTTGGGTGGCCACCTGAGGGATTATGGACAGGATCAACGCCGCACCGAACAGGGACGGGTTACGCCGGTAGTAAAGGGGAAATATGATCAGCCCGCAGAGCAGGAAGGGGGCCAGCGGGTACAGGTCATACGGCCGAGAGATCATCATCTCCGGGAACATCGTCTGGGGCAGCCTCGCCGAGGTCGCGCAGTAGTGGACGATCAGGTAGGCGCTGACCACAAAACCGAGAATGGTCGCGGTGGTCCAGAGCACAGATATCTTTGTAGTCTTGTTGATCCAGAGGACAAATATCCCGACGCCGATCAGTTGTATCACCCCGTTGAAAAGCCGGCAGATCGCCCACGTAAACGGGATGAGGTCTTTGTTGTCGGCGACGGCGTGGATCAACCGGGCGGCGGCGAAGGTGTGGAAAGCGTCCATCACGCCGGCACACGCGAGCGCCACACCTATGATCAACAGGGACGGATCACGCATCAGCCGGTATTGGATGAACGCCAACGTACAGACCACCAGGGCGATGCACACCGATGTCCATTCCAGGATCGTGTGGGTGTAGCTGCCGCGTAGCGCCCAGTGCGCAGCCTCACCAAGCTCGTCAGCGGGCAGGCCGGCGACCCATTCGGGGCTTAGCGCGGGCCTTGCGGACGAGAGGCTGATCCCGGCAGCCATCATCCCCAGCGGTGCCAGGCACAGGATCGCGACCACGCCACTTAATAGAAATAGGCGCCCGGTGGTGGGTGCGGGTATCGGGTGGAGGGTCGCTTCGTAAGTCACTACATGCCTCTGTAAAGAAGCCAAAGCTAGAGCTGTCGGCCGCTATGGCTGACCCCCACAGGCTTTTTATCGACTGGATGGGGTATCCACTTCACGCAGGGGGAAGAGACAACCGTTGCGGCTTAGCCTCAGATGGTCAGAGGGATCACCGGGCACGGTTTATACCGGACTATCAGCTATGGAAGCGGGACCCAGCGCATCCTATAGGAGCAGACCAACCGCGCACCGAGATACGCAGTAGTGCCATGCCAACGGTGATGGTTGTGGATAGCCGCCCCTTGTTTAATCCGCAACATATCAACGAACCTGCCAGACCGATGATGTGGCCTACGCTGTCTGACGAAGTCGGCTCATTGGACTGTTCAGTCTTTACATATAGATAGATGCTCGGCCAGACTCAGTAGCCCACTGCACAGCCCTACACCAATGCTTTGGTCGTTCATCCCGGAGCGTCACTACGGGCGGTTCGGCCATTGCCTTGCGCCGCTGCCCGTTCAGGTAAAGTGCCGATCTCCGAAGGAACACTCCCTCCGCCCGGACTATCAAAAGATTTACTTTCTTTTGTTTCTGACCTATTTTGCACCGTGTGAGGCCCGGCAGTGATTTTCACAGGGCTGTTTTAATTGCAATACCACCGGAATTAGATAGACAAGTCAACAATCAAACATGTATGATGGGCGACATTGAAACAGAATATATATATATATTCATTTTACAAAGGATTGCGTCACTTTAAATGTTTCCGTGGTGTTCTTGCGAGTTGCGTACGAACCCATTGCAAATGTTTTAAGGTTAAGCAAGAGGTCGGCTGCCGTCTCGAGGAGGTAGAGGTTTAAAGGCCACTACATGCGAGGGGGGCGAGGCAGCGTTCCGTGTCTATATAGTGCAGCGGCCACCCATTTTAGAGCGATGTGACGAGGCCGATGTGGTTGCTGCGGCATGGATTGGATCTGATGTTTTTCTTGACACATATCAGGAGTCCATCATGGGCGGATGACGGCGTACTGCGGAGCGGGCATGATGATCTAAGGCAGCGCTTCTAATCAGGAGCGTTGGAATCGTGGCCGTCTTTCAGTTGTCCTTCTTAAGAGTCTGCGGTTGCTGGGCCGGTTATGTTCGGTGGTCGTTGAACGGGTGTTTTGCTTCTGGGCGATAACGGGTTGGTTGTGTTTCTCCCATTGGTCTTGAAACGGTGCTTGGGCGATGACTCCTACCGGCTAGACTTTCAACCCCAGCGGCGGGCAGTATCGATTTAGGAAGAGCGATTCTTTTTGATAACAGATCAGATCACTAATGCCGGTACGTCGGTCGCTCCGCTCTCAGCCCGGCAGCATCACGAGGCGTTCGAGGATGATACGTGTCTGTTGGAACACGTCCCGATCATCGGATACCAGAGGTACATAGAAGCCGTGGCCAACGGCCTTGTCCCCGAAGCCCATGCCGACGCCTACGAATTCCACTACATCGTCAGGGGTGATCTTGACTGGTGGGCGGAGGATAAGAGTTGCCGGGTGAAGCCGGGGATGGTCTTCATGACCCGCCCCGGTGAGATGCACGGTTCGAGTGACACCTTCTTTCAGCCTACGGAGTTGTATTGGTTCCAGTTACGCGTGCCGAGATCCAAGTCGATGGCGGGTCTTACATCGACAGAGACGAACTTCCTGCGGCGGAGGTTGGAGTCACTGACCGAGCGGCTGTTTTCGGCCTCAAATCAGATCCGGCCCGCTTTCGAGTGTATCCTGGACGAACATCGATTCCCGTCTTCGAGTAGCCCGATCATAGCCCGCGCGGGGTTACATCAGTTGATAGGTTTCCTGATCCGTGACCACGACATGTATATCGGGGGCCAGAAAGCCTCGACGCCGTTGTCGTCTCAGATTCAAAGCGCGGTCGACCTAATCAGTAATAGCTTAGGCGAGCCACCACCGATCGACACGGTGGCGAACGAGGCGTGTATGAGCCCCGGCCATTTCAGGGCACGGTTCCGGCGTGAGACGGGGTTCACACCGTATGAATATCTGACAAGGTGCCGTATCGACAAGGCAAAGGACATGTTATTGAAGGACCGCTGGTCGGTCACGGATGTCGCATTTCAATTGGGATACAGCAGCAGTCAGAACTTCGCATCGGCATTCAAACGGCAGACAGGGATGACCCCGACGGAGTTTAGAAGAACCCGCAAGGTCCTATTACCCGGCGTGGAGGGGTCTAGCGGGGGAAACGGACGGAAGTAGGCGCATTCATGTTTCAATAACGCCGCATCCGGAAGGCAGAAGCAAAACGCGTTGATAAGCGTAGAATTGGCGTGCAATAAGCGGTGGGCGAGGATTGTATGTGACCGGGGCGGCAACCATCAGGCACGATAACGCGGCAGGTCGTCCATATTGCAACAGTCCCTCGGGGAGTCTGCCCCAGTGGATATTGGTCTTATGTACTCGGTAAATCTTCAATCTGGTAAGGAGGAATGTGATGCGTGATTTTGGCTTTGTCTGTCACTCAACCCGGAGCGTTTATTGGGGTGGTGCGGTTGCCGTGCTTATGGCGTTTACGGGGACCGTCTTTGCCGTGGCTATCCCCAACCCAGTGATCGAGCCCGGGACACCCGGCCCGACCATCCTGCCGGGCAACTTCCTTGAAAATCCGGACATGGAAACCGAGACGCGGTTCGTGGCTCACCGAACCGAAGGCCCCACCGACAACAGCTTTGCCGACTACTGGCACCACAGCTTATTCTCAGGGTGGAACGATATTACGTCCCCCCCCAATGGCACGGAGCCGGTTGTGAGCGGTACACGTTCCCTGAGACTGTTTGATCAGGAAAGCTATTACTTCAGCCCCGGATCGATCGGTGCCGGGCTGTTTGCGCAAGAAGAGTTCCGCACCTTCGCCACCGCGATACCCGCCGACGTGGGCTCGCCTACCGGTCTTGCGGAAAAATTGTACTTCCGTTGGCACTGGAACTACGACATGGTTTCCGGGACCGATCCCTCGGTGACGATGAATATCCGGTTGTCCAACGCCCCCCTGTTCAGCCTCGATCTGGGGCCGTCGCTTGGTGACAACACGGTCATGCGGACCGGGACGTCCAATGGGTGGGAGCAGGTCACCGTCGAGGTGGATATCCCCGCTGGTGCTCAGACGTTCGACATGATCGTGCTGACCGAGGGATCGAAGGACGCGCTGGGCCTTATGTGGGTGGACGACGTATCGGTATCCACAATCGCGCCCGTGACCACGTTGGTCGGCGACCTTGACGGCGATGGGTTCGTGGGCATCAACGATCTTAATATCGTGCTGGGTGCGTGGAATCAGAGCGTTCCCCCGGCGAACCCGCTTGCCGACCCCTCGGGGGATGGTTTTGTGGGTATCACGGATCTAAACACGGTGTTGGGCAACTGGAACGCCGGCACGCCGCCTCCGGGTGCAGCGGTGCCCGAGCCGACCACCCTTGCGGTGCTTTGCCTTGGCGGTATGGCGATGCTAAGGCGTCGATGAATGTGAGATGTCGCCGTAGGAATATCCGGAAGCATGTGGCGCCTTTAATCGGGCCTTAGATGGGCGTTGCATGCTTCCGTGCCGTGTGATGAATAATCATTCAAGCTACTCGGTCTTGTCTTAAATGAGAGAGCAGATGCCATGAGTTGCTACGGGAGGTTATTGACCGGAACCGGTGTGGGGTTGAGTTATGCCGCTGTGCTGCTGTTATCGACAACGAGCGCAATCGCGGCGCTACAGCCCGGCAACATCCTGGCTAACGGGGATGTGGAAATCGAACAGCTACCCAGTTTCCCGGGGTTCCCCGACAACTGGTTCGCCAGTCAGACATTTAACGACGGCGGCCTGGGCGTCATCACCGGCGCGTTCTGGGACACAGCCAACTCCGTCAGCGCCACCCATTCGCTGGGACTGATCGACGGCGGCATTGCGGGTCCGTTCGCGCAAACCGAGTGGCGGTCCTTCGCGGCACCCATCCCCGCAGGCACCATTACGTTGCGGTGGCAATGGGACGTGATGTACGACATCACAGGCGGGACCACGCCAGAGTTCACGGTCAACATGCGCACCGGCGGGCCGTTTATTGGTGAGGGCAACCTGGTCCTCGCCGTGGATCACAAGGTCACACTCACAGGGGACTCCGGCGGGCAATTCGTAACCATGACCGCCGATGTACCGGTCGCGCCAGGCGAAGAGTCGTTTGACATCATCTTCCTGACCGAGGGCTCGAAGGACGCGATAGGTTCGATGTATATCGACGACGTCTCGGTCGTGGCCCTGACCATGCTGGACGGCGACCTTGACGGCGACGGGTTCGTGGGCATCAACGACCTGAACATCGTGCTGGGTGCCTGGAATCAGTCCGTCCCCCCGGCGAACTCGCTTGCCGATCCCTCGGGTGATGGCTTCGTTGGGATCGATGACCTGAATACCGTGTTGGGCAACTGGAACGCCGGCACACCCCCGCCTGCGGCTGCGGTGCCAGAGCCGACCACCCTTGCGGTGCTTTGCCTTGGCGGTTTGGCCATGCTCCGGCGTCGACGGGCGTGATAGGAATACGGAAGCATGCGGTGTCCTGAGCCCTGACAGAGGTGCCGGATGCCCCCGAACCCTGCGAAGGGTGATCGAGTTTGAGGTACGGATTCGGTTTCATTTTCTAGGAGAGGAGAAGCTATGGGAGAGATTCGAAAAATACTTGCAGTTAGAGGGGTAGGTGTATGCTGCATTGCGGCCCTGCTGTGCTCGGCGTCGAGCGCTCCGGCGGCGATACAACCCGGCAACATCCTGCTTAACCCGGATGTGGAGATGGCGGAGACGGGGCCTAACATCTTCAATGTCCCCGAAGGCTGGTTCCGCAGCTCGAATAATCTTGACAATGTGAATGGTATTGGCGAAACGGGTACCGGCCCGGTCACCTTCGGGGGGCACTGGGACAACACTCAATCCGTGAGCCCCACCCACTCGCTGGGGCTGCTCGATGGCGGTATCGGCGGCCCGTTCTCCAAGACCGAGTGGCGCTCCTGGGCGGCGCCGATGCCCGCCGGCACCACGCTGCTGCGGTGGTCCTGGGACGTGATGTACGACATCACCGGGGGAACCGTCCCCGAGTTCTCGGTCCACGCACGCACCTCCGGGCCCTTCGTCGGGACAGGCAATCTGCTTGAGTCACCCACCGTGTTGATCGACCACACGGTCGCGCTCACGGGGAACACCGGCGGGCAGTTCGTGACCATGACCCTGGATGTCCCGATCGTCTCGCCCAGCGATGGATCGTATGACATCATCTTCCGGACCGAGCCCGTCGATGGCTCCGGGGCTGGGGATACATTGGGGACGATGTTTATCGACAACATCTCGGTCGTCGCCATCCCCGAGCCGGCGTCCCTGGGACTGCTGGCGGCGTCCTGCCTGGTGTTGCTCGGGGATCGAGGCACACGTTAGGCCGGTCTGGGGGCCGCCCCTTAGCCAGCAGGCGAAGTTGTTTGAATTGTAAGTCGCGCGTTTTTAAGAAGAAACATGAGTTTAAGTGACTAATATGAATGTGACATTTTAGGCCGGTCCGGTTGGATCGATTTAAAATACGATTAAGTATGGTGATTCTTTTTCTACACTTGAGAGGAGAATGGTAATGAGAGATTCGATGAAGATGTTTTTTGGTATGAGTGCAGCGGCTGTTATCGCCTTGGCTGGAACAAGCGCCTCGGCCGGTGATCTGGGCTTGATCGTCAACGGCGACATGGAAGTCGTCAGTCGGTTCGCCCCCCACGGGGATCCCGGTACTGGCGATACACCCGCCGGCGTCCCGGACGGTTTTCACCACAGCGGCCACACCGGTTGGAGCAACCCCGGCGACCCGGTCTTGAGCGGAACCCACTCCCTGCGGCTGAGTGACTTCGCTGGTGCCATCGGTGGCGTGTTTAACCCACCCCTCGTCGATCCCACGCTCAGCATGCAAGAAGGCCGTAGCTTCGCGACGGCGATCCCCGATGTGGGCAACGTAGGCCGTAGCCTGGATCTGAGTTGGAACTGGGACTGGGACATCACCAGCGGCACCGTGTTCACCGCCACCGTCCGTGTCTCGACCGCACCGGTCGTCGGCTTTGATCTGGTGGGTACCATCACCGACCACCTGTTCTTCACCGATGGCAGCGCCAACAGCGGCGGGTTCCAGAACTTCGTGACGAGCATTCCGCTTAGCGCGGCCGACGCGTCTTTCGACATCATCTTCAACACCGGCGACCGGTCCCTTAACGACCCCGATCCCGGCAAGCTTGATGCGATCGGCACTTTGTTTGTAGACGATGTCTCGGCTGTTCCAGAACCAGCGTCGATCGCTCTGCTGGGTCTTGGTGGCTTGGCGGCGCTACGTCGTCGTCGCGCCTGAGTCGGCCTGACACCGCTACGACCGTAGCGGCGTTGACAGAAAATCACGGCCCCGGTGGGTTAACGCCCGCCGGGACCTTTAGAGGGAGAAGGCATGGACGCAATCGCCCCGCTAAGCAAGGATTTATTGATATGAACCGCCGAAGAGATGCTTTTACGCTCATCGAATTGCTGGTCGTGATCTCAATCATTGCCCTGCTGGTCGGCATCCTTCTGCCGGCATTGGGTTCGGCCAGACGTTCGGCGCAGCGGACGGTGTGCAAGTCTAACCTCCGTCAATTCGGGATTATGGCGACCGCCTTCGCCGCGGACAACAAGGGCGTGATGCCCCGCTGCTTCTCGCCGAACGATAACGAAGGCAGAGCGGTCCTGGACCGGGTCAACGCGGACACGAACGCGACCACTAGTATCCCTAATGAAGAGGCGAGATTCGGGGTGCGGTGGGAAACCCTTGAGAGTTACGGGATCACCAAGGAGATGGCGACCGACCCCGAATTCTACTCGGACAACCCCGCCGATTTTGAGGACAACACCGGCGCGCCAAGCGGTAGTTGGGGCAAACAGGTCATCATCCGCTACATGTACATGGCCGGTTTGGAGCCGATCGTGTTTGGTCGTCCTGGGGGGCCTCCTCCGCAGACAACCTTGACACCCGAGGCCTACGCCGACTTATTCTGGGGCGAGCGCCGTCCGGTGACCACCATGGATGATAACAAGGTAAACCTGGGTGTGATCGCCTCGTGCCTGGTCCATCACAACCCGGCATGGGCGAGCTCCGGCGACACGGGCACATTCATCGGGCACCCGTCCGGCGACGACCCGGACAAGCCGGACTATATGAATATCACCTTCGGCGACGGGCACGTCGACGACGAAAGCGGCAGCGAGTTCTTCCCCGCCCCGCTCACAGACCAGGACTTCGATTACGTTTCTTATGTCGGCGGTGATAGCTTTTATTACTGGGGTAGTCACACAAATAATCCTCGATGATGAATGTGTTTGGATGTGTCGTTGAGTCGTCCCGGGAGGGGCCGTGGTATCAAAGCGCCTCCGTGGCGTGCGGTTAATCCGAAGCGACTGTGCGGGATAAGCCGCTGTTGCGCTGACTAATCAGACTCTTTGAAGGAGCTTTGATAGTGAAGGTCAAACGAAACGGATTCACGTTGATCGAGCTGCTGGTTGTGATATCCATCATCGCGCTGCTGATTTCGATACTGCTCCCGGCACTGGGTTCCGCTCGCAGGTCAGCGCAGCGGACCGTCTGCGGATCGAACCTGCGGCAGTGGGCCACCATCGCTGTAAGCTTTGCCACCGACAACAAAGGGGCCATGCCCCAGTGTTTTTCTCCCGACGACATCGGCGGCGGTCGGCGGGGTGTGTTCGACCGGATCAACTTCGATACCGATGACGACCCGGAAAAGTTCGGCACGTCCTGGCAGACGCTGGAGGGTTACGGGTTGAACTTCGATATGGCCACCGACCCGGAGGTCTGGGGAGACTTCCCGGCCGAGGAATATGACGCCGACGCCGCAGCGCTTTACGACAGCGGCCCGCCCGCCAACGGCGGGGCGTGGGGCAACATGATCCTGATCCGATACATGTACATCGGCGGGCTCGAGAACTTCACCAACCCCCCGGACGGGTCGCCGCCCGGACCCGGCCTGGGTAACTGGCAGAAAGCAAGCGGGCCCGGTGTAGACTCCCGACCCCCCGCCGACACGCTCGACGACTCGTTTTTAACAAACCGAGTCATCGCCTCCTGCCTGGTCCATCTCAATACCGAGTGGGACTCGGGCGGCCACTACGCGATCGGGCACCCCTCCAGCAACGACCCCACGGTGCCAGACTTCATGAATGTTGCCTACGGGGACGGCCACGTCGCGTCTGATAGCGGGTCGAGTTTTTTCGTCGGTAAGCTCGGCGGTAACCCCTATTACTTCTCCTACCTCGGGGGCGCCAGCATCTACTGGTGGGGGGGCGATGGAGAGTTCTAGCCGTGTCGAGCAGCTGTGACAGCCCCGCTCTTAGGCACGTGAGAAGCGAGGAAGCGATTGGGTTGACCTTTTAACCATCACACATAAGTCCATGACCCGGTATCAAAAAAGGACAGATCATGCGACACAGACACGCCTTCACCCTGATCGAGTTGCTGGTTGTGATCTCGATCATCGCCTTGCTCATCGGCATCCTGCTCCCCGCGTTGGGTTCCGCTCGCAGGTCGGCGCAACGGACCGTCTGCAAGTCGAACCTCCGTCAGTGGGCCACGATCGCGAACAGCTTCGCCGCCGACAACAAGGGCCGTGTGCCCCAGGCCTTCTGCCCAGACGACTTCGGGACGATGTTGCCGGACGGCTTCAGAACCGGGGGCCGAGGTGTGCTGGACCGCATCAACTTCGACGAAGGCGAACCCTCCAGGCTCGGCGAGTCGTGGCAGACACTCGAAGGCTACGGGATCAACTTTGATATCGCCACCGATCCCGAGGTCTGGAGTGATTTTAGGGCCCAGGAATACACCTCCGAGGCCGCCAGCCTCTATGAAAGCGGCCCACCGCCTAACGGCGGGGCGTGGGGGGACATGGTGCTGATCCGGTACATGTACATGGGCGGGTTGGGCGCCGCCGAGAGCATCAATATGTTTACCGGGAAGATCGAACCGGGCCCACGGGGGGGGTTGGCATCCTGGGGCGACCGGCCCCCGGGCAATAGGCAGGACGATACTTTCAGTTCTCAACGGGTTCTCGCCGCCTGCCTCGTCCACAAGAATACGGATTGGGACCCGGGAGCGGTGATCGGCCACCCCAGTGACGACGAGAACGTCCCAGGCTATCAGAACGTGGCGTATCTCGACGGCCACGTCGCCGACGACTCCGGATCGTTCCCCGAGAAGTGGTGGCAGAACCCCAGCTATCACGGTGGCGCCAGCAGCTACTGGTGGGGCGTCTCGGACTTCAATAACATCGATGCGGATTATTACAATTAAGTCTCCCGCAAATGACCGGTACTAATCGTTAAAAAGGCCGATTGCATGGTTCCGAAGATTATTAAATCCATACTGCTTGTTGTAATCGCAGCCACGCTTCCGTTGCGCACCGCGGTTGCAGAGCAGCAGAACCGGATCGACCGCGTCGAGCTGGCACCGAACCTCCCAGAGCCGTTCCACATGCGGGACTGGAAGGCGGTTGCGGCGGGCTACGACCGGTTGGCGTTTGACCTGCACGCTCAGGGCGAGCCCCTGCCATTGATCTGGCTGGACGAGAACCGGGTCAACATCGACCGCACAGGGTTCGGCATCAGCTCGTACGTCGGCGACTACCGGACACTCAACGAGATCGAGGGCGCCAGGGTCCACGAGTCTATCGCGACGATGGGCTCTGTGCTGGGCGCGACGCTGGTCGGCATCGACAAGACCCGGGGCGAGCACAACTGGGTTCAGATGTGCGAGCAGTATTACTGCTCCGCCAGCGGCGAGAACCTGGTCCTCAACAAGCCGGTCGACCTCAGCGGCAACAGCTTCTGGTACGAGACCTTCCCGCACATCCTGTTCTACAGCCTTGCCGACCGCTATCCCGACGAGGGGTGGATGGACTCGATCGTGGACACCACGGCGAAGCGGTGGTACGAGGCGTGTGTCGTGATGACCGACGGCGGCCAGAAACCAGACTTCAATCACACCGCGTTTAACTTCCGCGAGATGCAGCCGGTGTACAACGGCCGGTGGCGTGAGCCGGGCTCGGCGGGATCGATCGGCTGGATCCAGTATATCGCCTACCGACGTGCGCTGGCCGCTGGTAACAACGCCGACGCTGAACGGTATCTCAACGCCGCCGATTGGTGCATGCGATTCCTCGACGATTGGCCGACCAACCCATACTACGAAATACAACTGCTTTTCGGCGCTTACACCGCGGCCAGGATGAACGCGGAACTTGACCGTGATTACGACCTGCACAAGTTGATCAACTGGTGCTTCGACCGCAGCGTTGCCCGGCAGGACATGATTATGATCGCCGAGCGCTGGGCGGATCACGATGTGTATGGCCTGATGGGTTCGCGTCGTCAGGATGAACGCGGTGCCGGCGGATATGCCTTCATCATGAACACTTTCGTCACCGCCTGGCCGATTGTTCCGGTGGCGCGTTACGACGACCGGTACGCCCGATCGATCGGCAAGTGGATGCTCAACGCCTCCAACGCCGCCCGGTTGTTCTACGCCAACGAGCACCCACCTTCCCGCCAGTCCAGCCCGGACTGGCAGGGGGACCCCGATCACTTCATCGCCTACGAGGGCATCCGCAATAACTGGCACGCCGACCGGCCACACGAGCAACTCTACGCCAGCGGCGACCCGCTCACAGAGGACTGGGGGCCGATCGAGACGGACTTTGGCCTGTACGGGTCGGCGTTCGTCGGGGTGTTCGGGGCGATTATCTCCCCGACCGATGATGAAAAAATCCTCCAACTCGATCTGTTGGCTACCGATTTCTATCGTGAGCCCGCGTATCCGACCTACCTGTACTTCAATCCGTATGGCGTGGACAAGGAGGTCTCTATCGATGTCGGTCCGGAACCCCGTGACCTGTACGACTGTGTCTCGAACCGTGTCGTGGAATCCGGCGTCACGGGGCGGGCCGTTCTGACGGTGCCCGCCGACGCCGCCGTGGTGATCGTCGTGGCTCCCGCGTCCGGACGGTTAAAGCGTGACGGCCCGAGGACTTTGATTGACGGGGTCGTGGTGGATTACTGTGACGACTGACCCACGGCGCTAAGCCCGCCGGGAGAGGTCGTGCCCGACCCGTGTTTCGTTGACCGTTGTGGTCATCATGCAAGACCGTATTTACCTCGCCGACCGTCGGCGTCATTACATAGGTGTTGTCGTTTATGAGAGCAGTTCAGATCCAAGTTGACCGGGGTTCGAGCTTCCTGCGGTCTAATCACGAACGGGTGATCACCCGGTATCTCGACCTGGAGTGCAGTAAGCGGATCCGTGGTGTGATCGATCGTGTATTGGCGTTCTCCGAAGAGGAGACTCAGGACATGCTGGCGCGGGTGATGACGCATTTTTCCCGCCGGCACCTTGGCCTGAAGTCCGTATTCCTGCGGAACTACGAACTCATTGTCCCGCATCTGCCGCCAGGCATAGTCCCGTCAGGCCAGCAGAAGCTTCTCCTAGGCACCCATTTTACGATGGAGTACTCGATCGAATCGGCCGCGTTGTTCAACCCCTCGATCATCTTGCACCCCGATCAGACGGGCACCCCAGCCGGAGGCAAGCGGCTTCTCATGAGCCTGCGTGCAACCGGTGAGGGCCACATCTCGTCCATCGTGTTCAGGCAGGGCGTGCTTTTTGCCGACGGGTCGATCTCGTTCGAGGAACCCGGACAATACCCCTGCACCGGCACCGTGACACCGGACTACCCGCACGACAAGACGATGATCTGGCGGAAGCTCACCGAGATGGGCTGTACGAACCACGGGGTCGACCGCATCATGGATCGGTTGGGCGACCGCTTCACGTTCGAGGAACTCGACCGGGTCATCGACGAACACCTGGAGTTGACACAGCAGAGCGAGGCGATGTCGGAGGCGGCAGGCCATGTACGGCATTTGGCGCAGGCGAACTACGAGATCTGCTTCCCCGATAGCATCGACGCCGGCGACATGGTGATCTACCCGATGGCCGACCGCGAGATCCAGGGCATGGAGGACGTACGCCTGGTCCGCTTCGTCGACGATGACGGCTCGGTCACTTTTTTCGGCACCTATACGGCCTACGACGGGTCAAACGTGTTGCCTCAGATATTCGAGACGACTGATCTGCGGCGGTTCCGGGTCATGACGCTCTCGGGTCGGTGTGCCCGCAACAAGGGGATGGCCATGTTCCCGCGGAAGATCGACGGCCAGTACATGATGGTGTCACGGCATGACGGTGAAAGCCTGTATCTGATGCGGTCGGACAACCCGCACATCTGGAACAACGCCGAATTACTCCAGCGACCCGTTAGCCCGTGGGAGTCTGTGCAGATCGGCAACTGCGGCTCCCCGCTAGAGACCGATCGTGGGTGGCTCCTGCTGACCCACGGTGTCGGGCCGATGAGGCAATACTGCATCGGTGCACTGCTGCTGGACCTTAACGATCCATTAAAGGTCATCGGGCGAACGCAAGAGCCCATACTCGTCCCCACGGAGAAAGAGCGGGAGGGGTACGTGCCTAACGTCGTCTATACATGCGGCGGATTGATCCAGGATGGCAAGCTGATTATGCCGTACGCCATGTCCGACGTTGTCACGGGTTTCGCCACGGTCGACCTGCAGGAGTTGCTGGACTACATGCAGGTGCAACCCGTAACAGTCTGAGCCTGCCGGACAACCAAGTGAAGACGTGAGGAGTCCCGATTAACTGCAGAGGTCTATGAATACGATCAGCCGTTGCCGTAGGTCCATCAAATATACCTGAGCCATGACGACCTCCTTGCCGTAGGCACAGTGATACCCGATCTGGATCGCTGACACTTGATCCACGGTAGAGGTGATTAGACCGTTAGTATGGTTAATATCCGCCGGTGGTGAACTGGGTACGATAAATCACACAGATACACTACAATTTTGACGAGCTGGTGTCAGCTATCACCGCCCTTGGCAGGGGTAGATGTTGTGGCGGGTGTGTAACAAAGCGATCGGGTGTGATGAAAGTGTTGTAGGTATTTCGAGTCGAAGGTTCTGTGTTAACTCAGTCCGCCTCAAGAATAGTTGCCTGGCGGGCCTTGATGAGGTAGACAAGATGGTCCGGCGGTATGCCAGGGTAAAAAGGGCGTTCGCAAGCGGTGCCGCCAGTCGCAATAATCCGGCTTCACAATAATGCATCTGATTGATTACCTCATCATAGCCGCCTATCTGCTGTTCGCGATCGTGGTGGGCTTCGTCTTCTCGAGGAAAGCTTCACGCGACTCCGAATCTTTCTTCTTAGGTGGGCGGACGATGCCGTGGTGGGCGATTTGCTTGTCCATGATCGCCACGAGTTTTGCCTCTGATACACCCATCTGGGTTTCTGAGGTCACACGGTCTGACGGCCTGCAGCGGATCTGGTGGGTGATCGTGGCCGTCCTGCCGCTGATAGTCGGCATCTTCCTCTTCTCACGCTTGTGGCGCCGCGCCGAGATCATCACCGATGCGCAGTTCTACGAGATCCGTTATGAGGGCAAGCCCGCGGCGTTCTTGCGTGCTTTCCGTGCCATGAGCAGCGGTGTCATTATGAATATCCTTACCATCGCGTGGGTAACCTTCGCGATGAGCAAGGTCATTACGATACTAACGCCGTTCGATCAGTGGGGCGCGATTATGGTGTGTGTCGCGATCGCGTTGTTCTACGCAACATTCTCCGGCTTCTATGGCGTCGTGGTCACAGATGTGGTGCAATTCTTCATCACGATGGGCAGCATGTTGGCGCTCGCCTTAATCGCTGTTTCACGGGCCGGTGGCATGGAGACTGTCCTGGAACAGATCCGCTCAAATACGGACTACGGCAGTGACACACTGGCGCTGTTTCCAAGTTTTACAACATTTAACTCGGATGTATTCAAGATGCTTGTGTACTTCCTGCTCATATGGTGGGGAGATGCCGGCGGCTACAATATGCAGCGGATGAGCGCCTGCCGAAATGAGAAAGATGCGATACGCGCGACGCTCTTCTACGCGATATTCCAGTCGTGTCGGCCCTGGCTATGGGTTGTGGTCGGGCTCGTCTCGATTGCGGTATTCCCGCACCTTGAGAGCAACAGTGACGCTTACCCGATGGTGATCAACGAATATCTGGGTCCCGGCCTGAAAGGCCTGCTGATCACCGCGTTCCTTGCGGCCTTCATGTCTACGATCGATACACACCTGAACTGGGGGGCATCTTATCTGACGACAGACGTGTACCAGCGATTCATCCGAAAAGATGCGAGCCAGAAGCACTACGTCATCATATCCAGGATCTGCATGGTTCTGCTCATGCTAGGCGGCATGCTGATCGTGCCCATGCTGAATTCGGTAACCGAGGCCATGGAGTCAATCGCATACATGATGATCGGGGGCGGGATCATTAGTGTGCTGCGCTGGTTTTGGTGGCGAGTCAACGCATACACAGAGATTACGGCTTTTATGGGGGGGCTGATTGGCTGGCTTGTATATATAAGCATTGACGAGCAGCGGGTATTCTTCGGCTACCAGTGGGGGCAGACCCCTTTCGAGTTCAAGATAGCACTTCTGATATCTATCGTGGTTCCGCTGAGCATCGCCGTGACGTATATGACCAAGCCGGTGTCAAACACCGTGCTTGAGAAGTTCTATCGCCGTGTTCGACCCGGGGGTGCCTGGGGGCCGATCAAACAGGCCGTCAGCGATTTGCCGGGGAAGGCTCTGGGTATCACAACCTTCTTCGATGTGGTCGGGGGTGTACTTCTGTGTTACGGCCTGTCCCTTACGATCGCATACGCGATTCTCTTAAGGTTCGCCATGTCGCTATTGTGTTTTTCACTAGCAGTCTGCGGTGGGATATTAGTGATGCGCTGGTACCGCAGTGAGATTACACGTCTTGCTCGTTCATAACGTCTAGAGCACCCCTACCCCGGCGCTAGAGTTGAGGTGGAGATGCTCTAGGCCACGGTAGGCCTTCACCTTCGCGAAGCTGAACGGGCCGGGACGCGATCCGTGCTTCGTGATCATGCTGGCTACCATGATGATCCCGCTATAGGTCACGATGATCCCTTCGTTCCTGATCTTCAAATCGGTCGGCTGGTACGACACACTGCTGCCGCTAAGCCGGCAGGCCGCCTCCTGCGTGGGGGGCGATGCAAGTACAATGTTTGCCAATAGCAGGTTGTACCTGATTACCCAAGAAACATCCGTAGGATACAAGTGCCTAACACACAGGCAATTACAATCAGTTTCGGGTGTCTAGATTACGCAGCATGCAGATTAAGGTAGCTTCGCGATGAGGGTGGACTAAAGTAGGGTGTTGGAGTCGGTCAAAACCAGGTACTAACCCGGGCATGCTTGTGGGCTTGCGCCTGGTGAAGTGTTGATCGGTGCGGGTGAAGGTCTCTTGTATTTTTATTTGGAGAGGGTGGAAGATGGTGGATGTACAGGGTGGGGCGTTAAGGTGTCTTCGTTCGGTCGTCATGCCGATGATAGCGACGGTTGTTGTGTGGGCGGGATCGGACTCCGCCTCGGCGGTGGTGTACACGAACGTGACCTCAGCGGCTGGGATCAACCATGTTCAGAATCAGGGCCAGGGCGTGGGGCAGTTGGTCATGACAGGGGGTGCAGCCGCGGGCGACTTCGACAATGACGGATTGGTAGATATATTTGTCACACGCCTGGACGCGTCCGACATCCTTTACCGCAACAAGGGTGACGGCACGTTTGAGGATGTATCCACGACCGCCGGCTTCACCGCCAATCTCCCCACCAACGGACCGGCCTGGGGTGATATCGATAATGACGGCGACCTGGACCTGTACACCACCGCAGGCGGCGACACACGGTTCTACATGTATATCAACGACGGTGCAGGCCACTTCACCGAACAGGCCGCTTCGCGCGGCGCCGACATCGCAGGTGTGTCTCGCTACGGCCAAAGCGTTACTTTCGGCGATTACGATGGCGATGGCTACCTGGACATCCATACCAACGACTGGGGCAACGATGTTTCCGTGAGCACCTCACGGCTGCTGCACAACCTCGGTGCCGCCAACCCCGGACACTTCGAGGACGTCACCGCGGCGGCTGGCCTGGACGTCTATAGGGCCTCAGCGTTTCACGGAGGCGGAACCGACTCGAATACCTATCGTTTTTCTTCGACCTTCACCGACCTGGACCGCGACGGGCTCCCCGACCTCGCTATCGCAGGCGACTTCACCACCAGCCAGGTCTTCTGGAACAACGGCGACGGCACGTTCACCGACGGCACACTCGCCGCAGGCGTCGGTACCGGTGAAGACGCGATGGGACTGACCATCGGCGACTACGACGGTGATGGACTATTGGATATGTTCGTGTCGAACCTGGTCAATGTGCCCGGCGAGATCGACGACCACAGCGGCAACCGCCTCTTCCGCAACAACGGCGACCGAACCTTCACAGACCAGACCGACGCAGGGGGGGTCCGTGACTCGGGGTGGTCCTGGGGCACCACCTTCCTCGATCACGACAACGATGGCGACCTGGACCTGGCTGTTACCAACGGGTGGCCCTTCTCGTTTGACAAGTCCCACCTCTACCAGAACGACAACGGGGTGTTTACTGACATCTCCATCGCATCCGGGATCACGGATGGTAATCAGGGCCGAGGCCTGCTCAGCCTGGATTACGACAACGACGGCGATTTAGACGTCTTCATCACCAAGAACGGTGAAGAGGCGGTCCTCTACCGCAACGACGGCGGCGACGTTAACGACTGGCTTCGGATCAATGTCGAAGGGACC